>JBAPMC010000319.1:0-10986 GCA_049278415.1 Solirubrobacteraceae bacterium | reverse complement strand
GGGGATAGTTGCGCTTGACCGCCTCCACCATCCCGCCGAGCTCGTCGATCTTTGCGAAGTACTCGTAGCAGCGCTTGACCATCTTGTCGGTGAGCGCCTCAACGAAGTAGGAGCCGCCAAGCGGATCAGCGGTGTTGGCGACACCGGTCTCATGCGCGATCACTTGCTGGGTGCGCAGCGCAATCCGCACTGCCTCCTCCGTGGGCAATGCCAAGGCCTCGTCGTAGGAGTTGGTGTGCAGCGACTGGGTGCCACCGAGCACCCCGGCGAGCGCCTCGATGGTTGTGCGCACGATGTTGTTGAGTGGCTGCTGAGCGGTGAGCGACACACCGGCGGTTTGCGTGTGGAAGCGCATCAGCCACGAGCGCTCGTTGACGGCGCCGAACGTCTCGCGCAGCTCGTGCGCCCAGATGCGCCGCGCGGCGCGGTACTTGGCGATCTCCTCGAAGAAGTCGATTTGGGCGTTGAAGAAGAACGACAGCCGCGGCGCGAAGTCGTCGACGTCGAGCCCTCTCTCAACCGCCTGCTCGACGTAGGTGAGGCCGTCCTTGAGCGTGAAGGCGAGCTCCTGCTGGGCGGTGGAGCCGGCCTCGCGGATGTGGTAGCCGGAGATCGAGATGGGGTGCCAGCGCGGCATGTGCTTGGTGCACCACTCGATCATGTCCCCGCACAGGCGCATGGCGGGGTCGATTGGAAAGCACCACTCCTTCTGGGCGATGTACTCCTTGAGGATGTCCGCCTGGATGGTGCCCGAGAGCAGCTCGGGCGCAATCGCCCCGCCCGAGCCGTCGCCGTCCTGCTCGGCGGCTACGACGAAGTAGGCGAGCATGATTGCGGCGGGAGCGTTGATGGTCATCGACACCGACACCTCACCGAGGTTGATGCCGGCGAACAGTGTGCGCATGTCCTCGAGCGTGTCCACCGCCACGCCCTCACGACCAACCTCGCCGAACGAGCGCTCATGGTCTGAGTCATGGCCCATCAAGCTGGGCATGTCAAAGGCTGTTGACAGCCCTGTTTGTCCGTGCTCGAGCAGATAGTGGAAGCGCTCGTTTGTCTCCTCGCTCGTGCCGAACCCAGAGAACTGGCGCATCGTCCACAGCCGTCCTCGGTACATCGACTCGTACACCCCGCGCGTGAACGGGTAGGAGCCGGGCCGCCCGATTGGGTCGCTCTCTGGCGTGCCGATCCCGGCTGGAAGATCCTCGGGCGTGTACAGCTCGTGGACCGGCTCGCCCGATAGCGTGCGGGCCTGTTGTCCTGCTATGTGCGCCTGAGAGGATCCCATCAAGTGAATGCAAGATACCGCCTCCCCAATCGGGGTCTGATGTCAGCGCCCCGACGGGCGCTGACAGTGATTGGGATGTGTGCCCTGATCGGTGGGCTGTCGATCGGCCTGTGCTCATGCGGCTCCTCTGAAAGCAAGCCAGCCCCAACGAGCGCCACGACCGCCGGCTCGGCGCATGACGCACCGGCTGCGCTGGCGCATATGACGAAGGCGACGCTGATCCTCGACTTCGTTCCCAACGCTGTGCATGCCGGCATATACCGTGCGCTCGCTGCTGGCTATTACCGCCGCGAGAACGTAGACCTGCGCGTGGTTCAGCCAACCTCCACGCAGGAAACGCTGAAGCTGATTGATGCGGGCAAGGCGCAGTTCGGGCTCGCCGACGGCAGCGACGTGGCAGGGCTGATAGACGCGGGCGGCGATGCACAGGCTGTGATGGCGCTCGTGCAACGACCGCTCGGTGGACTGATTGGACTTGCCTCCGAGCACCTGCGCTCGCCTGCTGACCTGGCGGGCAAGACGGTTGGGATTACCGGTGTGCCCTCAGATACGGCGGTGCTTGACACTGAGTTGCGCCATGCGGGTGTGAGCCCTAAGCAGGTGAAGGTGGTGACGGTGGGCTTCAACGGCGGCCAGGCGCTCGTGGCGGGCAGGATTGCTGCATTCACGGGCTTCATCCCTGATGACGGAGTGGCGCTCCAGGTGAGCGGTCATCCGATCGCGTCGTTTGGGCTCGCCCAGCAGGGTGGACCGCCCTATCCCGGCTTGGTGGCGTTTACGACTCGCAAGCTGATTGGCGCTGATCCGGCGCTCGTGCGCGACTTCGTGGCGTCGACTGTGCACGGCTATGAAGACACGCTGAAGCATCCCTCGCAGAGCCTCGCTGAGCTCGAGGCGGCCAACCCGACGCTCCCGCGCAAGCTGACGGCGGCGTCGCTAGGGGTGTATTTGAAGGTGTTTGCAGGTGGCGGCTCCGTCGCCTTCGGGACGCTGGCGCCGGCCAGCGTGGAAGCGATGTCGAAGTGGATGGTTGGAGCCGGCTTGATTCATGAGCCGATTGCGCCTGCGCGCTACGGGACGAATGAGTTCCTGCCATAGAGAAGCCGTGTCAGGTGGCAGGGTCTGAGCGCCCGTAGTTAGTTGGCAAAGAAAGACTCGTACTCTCGCCACCGTGGTGCTACCGTCAATTGACAACAGAGAGACGGTGCGTATCGCATGCGGGTGTTGGTGACAGGGGTTAGCGGCTTGATTGGGTCGAACGTGGCTGCTGCTGCTGCGCAGCAGAGTTGGGATGTGCTCGGCTGCTACCGCGACGAGCCCGTGGCGATTGACGGAGTGCGGACCGTCGCCTTTGACATGGCTGACCGCAAAGCGTGCGTGGAGGCGGCGATGGAGTTTGAGCCAGACGTGGTGGTGCACGCCGCCGGTGGCGTTGCGCTCAGCCGCTTCGAGCGCGAGCCCTACATAGCCCAGCTTGACTATGTGGGCGCCGAGCACACGCTCGCGGCGGCAAGGACGGTGCGTGCGCGTTTTGTGCTCGTGTCGTGCGACTGGGTGCACAGCGGCTACCGACCGGCGGGGTTGCGCTTCAGCGAGAGCGACCTGCCCGACCCTGTAAACGCTTACGGGCGCTCGAAGCTTGCGTGCGAGGAGGCGACGATGCGCTCGAACGTGCGCTGGCTGATTACTCGACCCGCCGATGTTTATGGCGTGAACGTTTCACGGCCCGTGGAGGGTGTGACGCGCGCGCGTTACGTATGGGAGCGCTCGGGACTTCCGCTGCGGTTGATCAAGCGGCTGCGCGACCACACTGCTTTGCCGGCGCCTGCGGGGTTGCAGCGCTCGCCGACATATGCGTGGGACTATGCCCAGCGCGTAAGCGAGCTAGTGGCGCAGGGATGTGAAGGCGTTTACAACATGGGCGGCCCAACTTCACTGGGACGCCACGAGTGGCTGGACCTGCTGGCGGATGGCTTCAGGTGCTCGCGGGAGCTGGTCAAGGACGGCACCAATGCCGCCTATCTTCAGGCATGTGGAGAGGATCCGCGCCTGAGATTGCCGTCTAATACCGCCCTCTCCGATGAGAAGGCACGCGCCGCGATTGGGTGTGCGGCGGTGGCTCCGGAGCGTGGTGTGGGGCTGATGTGCGAGCAGCTACGCCGCATGCTCGAGCCAGTTGGCCTGCAGGCACGCTAGTCTGCGCCACTGCCGGTCACACCTATCGAAAGGAAGCACTCCATGAACAAGAGCCAGCTTGTCGAGGCGATCGCCACCGACAGTGGTCTCTCCAAGGCCGATTCGGGACGTGCGGTTGAGTCGTTCCTTGCGACCGTGGGCAAGACGCTGAAGAAAGGCGACGAGGTAGTAATCACGGGCTTCGGCAAGTTCTCCGTGGTCAAGCGCGCAGCCCGTCAGGGCGTAAACCCGCGCACGGGCGAGAAGGTAAAGATCAAAGCGTCCAAGGCCCCGAAGTTCACCCCCGGAGCGAGCCTCAAGCAGACGGTGCACCCGAAGAAGTAAGGGACCTGGAAATGGCGCTCGTCGGAGAGCTGGAGCTTCAGAGCTTCGACTACACCGACCCCGGCCTGAAGGGGGAGCGCTTTCACACGGCTATGCGTGAGCTGGCAGCCCAGGGGTGGCTGGTGGCTGGGCCGTACGGGTACGTGGTGCTCGACCGCGAGGCGGGCGAGTTCTTCCTACGGACACGCTCGGCGATCTTCCCGGGTATGAAGATCGCCGAGCTGTTCGACGTGAGCGAGGGCCCGTTGTGGGAGGAGATGAAGCGCAACATCCTCCACATCAACGGCGCCGATCACACAAGGCTTCGCAGCCTCGTGAACCCGGCGCTGACCCCGCGTGCGGTGGAGCGTTGGCGTCCTGCGATGCGCGTTTTTTTGGAGGAGCTGTTCGTTGCAGTGGAGACAGCAGGCTGCTGCGAGTTCGTTGGGGCGTTCGCTAAGCCCTATCCCTCGCAGACGATTGCAACGGTTATGGGCGCCCCTTTGGAGGATGCGCCACGCTTGCACTACTGGTCGAACTGGATTCAGCGCCAGTTTGATGCGGCGAGCATGATGAATGAGCGACCCGGGATAGAGCAGGCTGTTGAGGAGTTCTACGAGTATGCGCGCGCGTTGCTGGCTGCACGGCGCGAGAATCCGGGAGATGACCTGATCTCGACGCTGCTGGCGGCGGAGGAGCAGGGCGATCGGCTTAGCGAGGAGGAGTGCGTGAACCTCGTGCTGAACGTGTTGATAGGGGGTGTGGATACGACCCAAAGCCAGCTTGCCCATGCGGTGCGCTTGTTGGCTGAACACCCTGATCAATGGGCGGCGCTCGTAGAGGACCCATCGCTTGCGGGGCGTGCGGTTGAGGAGGCGTTGCGCTATGAGCCAATCACTCCGTTTACGGCGAGGATTACCGTTGAGGATCTGACCTACCGCGAGGTTACGTTCCCGAAGGACACGATTGTGATGGTGTGTGCGTTTACCGGTAACCGCGATCTGCCAGAGGGGGAGCATGGCGGTGCTGGAGACGGTGAGGCTGAGCGGTTTGACATCACCGTGGAGCGCCCAAAGGCGCGTGCGCTCACGTTTGGAGCAGGCGTGCACTACTGCCTCGGCGCCAACCTCGCGCGACTGGAGCTTGAGGAGGGTTTGAGCTTCCTCGCTCGCAAGATGCCCCGTTTGGAGCTCGACGGGGAACCGGTTTTTGAGAGCATCCTCGGCATCTACGGCCTCGCCGAGCTGCCAATTCGCTTCGGCGCCTAGAGGCTCGCTCGCTCAGCTAGGGCTGAGCGGCCTCTAAGACGGACCCGTTGTTCGTCGGGTTGATGGAATCAACCCGAACATCCGTCTATTTTGACCATCCGAAGATTCCGCGTCCCTAGCATGGTGGCCCGATAAAGACGTGCTGGCAGCCAATTGACAGGGGGGTGAGCTATGACCCCCAGACGACATGGATGTAGAGGGCGGCAAAAGTCGCCGTAGCAGCCAAATTGGAAAGGAACTTGAGGCATGCTCTGGATGAGAGGCTCGGCAGGACGGTTGACCCTTGTAGCGGCTGCGCTCATGGTGCTGTGCGTGCTTGCAGCAGGCGCGGGGAGTTCATGGGCTGGGGAGTACCACGTTTATGGCTGTCGGATGCCGGACGGGCAGGTCGCGCCAACGGATGGGTGGAGCGGGACAAAGTCGGGGACATCGGATTCAACGCAAGACACGTGCGGGACAGGGGGTTCGCTCGCCGCCTCGCTGAGCGACGGTGCAGTTCACGAAGTCGACATGGACCAAGCGACTTGGACTTTTAGTGCTCCTGTCCAAACGACAATCATGGCGGCCACCCTCCGGCGGGCTGGCGACGCGGACGGTGGATGGGCGACAAACGCCACCTACGAGCTATGGCTTGCTGGACCAGAAAATAAGGACCTTGAAGCGGACGTTATAGATCAGTGTGTCGCAGAGTTCGGTTGTCCCACAGGGGTTGGGAGCACAGGCACGGTTGAGTCTTCATCGAATGTTGTCACTGTGCTTCCCGAAAATCTCGGCGCTCACTTGTATATGAACGTGTCATGCGCGGGCAGTTCAAAATTCGTATGCCCAAGCGGCAAAGGCGATAGCAACGGCTATGCCGCCGCCATCTACCTCTACGCCTCCGACCTAGTGCTCGAACAGTCCTCTCAGCCCACGGTCAGCAACGTAGAAGGCGAACTAGCCAACGCATCAACCCTCACCGGCACAGCCGACCTTGCCCTCCATGCCGAAGACTCCGGCTCAGGCGTCTATCAAGCTGTGTTCACAGTTGACGGCAACGAAGCTGGTCGCACCGTGCTGAGCGAAAACGCCGGCCATTGTCGCGATGTTGGGCAAACCAGCGATGGCTTGCCTGCGTTTCTCTACCTGCAACCGTGCTCTCCGGCTCTCAATGCCGACCTTCCGTTCAACACCACAACGCTCACCAATGGAACGCATCATCTCGTGGTGTCAATAACCAACGCCGCCGGCAACTCAACGGTGGCGCTCGATCGCAAGATCACGGTCTCCAATCATCCCTTGGCTTCAGCTCCGCCACAGCAATCCCCAACGCCGCAGCAGCCCTCGCCCGAAGGGCAGGAGCCAGCGATCGTCACAAAGAACGACCCATCCCCCCAAAACAATCCCGTCCCGCAGCCCCAAGGCGCCAACGGCACGAACGCCTCCGCCGGCGCCACGCTTCAGGTGCGCTGGAGCGCTACAGCGCGCGCGAGCCTCACCGGGGCCTATGGTCACGCCCAAACAGTCGTCGGTCGGCTGGCTGCGCCTAACGGAGCCGCCATCGGGGGAGCCTCCGTGCAGGTGCTCTATACCCCCAGCTACCAGGGCGCAACCACCCATGCGCTTGGCGCTGTCCTTACTGCCGCCAACGGCGGCTTCCGCCTGCGCTTGCCCGCAAACGCTCCATCGAGTCGCATCACTTTCGCCTACAGCAGCCATCCCGGGCAGGCGGCGCCCGACGTCAATGCAACGCTCGAGCTCACGGTCGCCGCAAAGCTCACTCTGAAAGTCAGCCCTCATGCCTCACACATAGGCGGCACAATCGTGTTCACCGGCACGCTGCTCGGCGCCCCGCTTCCCCCCGGCGGCAAGCAACTAGTGCTCGAGGCCCGCACACCCCGCGGCTCATGGCGCCAGTTTCAGGTGCTCTCAACCGCCTCCCACGGGCACTATCGCGCCCGCTACCGCTTCCGGCTCGCCGGTCCAATCACCTACGAGTTCAAGGCCGTATCGCGCAAGGAGGCCGACTTCCCATATGCGACGGGCGCATCGAAGGTTGTGCGAGTGAGGGAGCGGTGAGCAGACCGCTCAAACCTCATGGACGCGTAGGTTGGGTCGCGCGCCGCTAGGCTCCAGGCCGTGAAGGCGGTGATCTTGGCGGGCGGGTTCGGCTCGCGGCTCAGCGAGGAGACGGCGGTGCGCCCGAAGCCGATGGTTGAAATCGGCGGCAAGCCGATGCTGTGGCACATCATGAAGATCTACGCAGCCCACGGCATCGAGGAGTTCGTGATCTGTCTCGGCTACAAGGGCTACCTAATCAAGGAGTACTTCGCCAACTACTACCTGCATACGTGCGACGTGTCATTCGACCTGTCCAGTGGCGCCATGGAGGTGCACCGCTCCGCCACCGAGCCGTGGCGGGTCACGCTCGTCGACACCGGCGAGCACACGATGACCGGGGGACGCCTGAAGCGCGTGCTGCCTTATGTCGGCGAGGAGGACTTCTGCTTCACCTACGGCGACGGACTCGCCGACATTGACATCACGGCGCTCGTCGCATTTCACCGCCAGCAGGAAACTCTCGCAACTGTGACCGCCGTGCAGCCACCTGGGCGCTTTGGCGCGCTGGACGTCGACGGTGAGCGAGTGCGCCAGTTCGAGGAGAAGCCCCGCGGCGACGGCGCCTGGACGAACGGCGGCTTCTTCGTGCTCTCCCCGGAGGTCGGTCGCTACCTTGAGGGTGACGCCACCGTGTGGGAGCAGCAGCCGATGAGCCTGCTCGCCCGCGATGGCCAGCTCTCCTCCTACCGACACGAGGGCTTCTGGCAAGCGATGGACACCCTGCGCGAGCGCAACCATCTCGAAGAGCTTTGGGCTGGCAATGCGCCCTGGCGCACATGGGAATGACTGGATGACCACCGAGTCCGGACGAACAGCACGCGGGGTGGTCGATCCCGCCTTCTGGAATGGGCGCCGTGTGCTGCTCACTGGTCACACGGGTTTTAAGGGAGCCTGGCTTGCTCTATGGCTGCAGTCGCTCGGCGCGAATGTCACGGGCTTCTCCGACGGTGTGCCCACCGAGCCCTCGCTATACGAGCTTGCCCGTGTGAGGGAGGGAATGGAGGACATCGCCGGCGATGTGCGCAACCCTCGAGCGCTCCTTGACGCAGTGGCGCGCGTCCAACCAGAGGTCGTCATCCACATGGCCGCCCAATCGCTCGTGCGCCGCTCGTTCAGCGAGCCGCGCGAGACGTATGAAACAAATGTGATGGGCACCGTGAACTTGCTCGACGCGGTGCGCCTGAGCACAGGCACACGGGTAGTCGTGAACGTTACCTCCGACAAGTGCTATGAGAATCGCGAGTGGGAGTGGGGCTATCGCGAGCACGAGCCGATGGGAGGCCATGATCCCTACTCCAACTCCAAGGGGTGCGCCGAGCTCGTAACGGACGCTTTCCGACGGTCGTTCTTCTCAGACCCCGATCTCACACTTCTCGCCTCAGCACGCGCTGGGAACGTAATCGGCGGGGGCGACTGGGCGCAGGACCGGCTCGTGCCCGACATCATGCGCGCCGCTCTGGCTGGCGAGGTATTGCACGTGCGCAACCCGCAGGCCGTGCGCCCGTGGCAGCACGTGCTGAACCCACTCAGCGGCTATCTCGTGCTCGCTCAGGCACTGTGGGAGTCGCCCGAGCATGCCTGTGGCTGGAACTTTGGCCCCGCTGAGGAGGACGCACGACCAGTGGGCTGGATCGTGCAGCGCATGTCCGAGCTGTGGCCGGGCGAGCTGCGCGTAAGCAGCGACGAGGGACCGCACCCACATGAGGCACGCTATCTCAAGCTCGACTCCTCAAGGGCCCGGGCTCACCTCGGCTGGCGACCGGGCTTGGGGCTCGGAGAGGGCTTGGATGCGGTCGTTGACTGGTACCGGCGCCTGCTCGAGGACGATGACCCGCGGGCAGTGACGCTGGAGCAGATCCGAGCTTTCCAATACCCTCCGGCACCGTCATGAGTGAGACATACTGTCGCTTCTGTGGCGCTGTGGTCGAGGCTGTGTTCGCCGACCTCGGCATGTCGCCGCTGGCCAACTCCTATCTGCCTCCAGAGCGCTCCAACGCGATGGAGCCCTTCTACCCGTTGCGGGCACTGGTGTGCGGGAAGTGCTTCCTTGTGCAGCTCGAGGAGTTTGAGACTCCGCAGCACATCTTCTCGGACTACGCCTACTTCTCCTCCTACTCCTCCAGCTGGCTCGAGCACTCCCGCCGCTACTCGGAGCTGATGATCGAGCGCTTCGGCCTGAATGGCTCAAGCCACGTGGTCGAGCTCGCCTCCAACGACGGCTATCTGCTGCAGTACTTCCACGAGCAGCACATCTCGGTGCTGGGGATCGAGCCGGCGGCGAACGTCGCGAAGGTGGCTCTCCAAAAGGGCATACCAACGCTCGTGGAGTTCTTCGGACGGGAGACCGCCAGCTCGCTCGCCGGCGAGTCCTCAGCCGATCTGCTGCTCGGCAACAACGTGCTCGCCCATGTCCCAGATCTCAATGACTTCGTGGCGGGCATGAAGATCCTGCTGAAGCCAGGCGGGGTCATCACCATGGAGTTTCCCCACCTGATGAGCCTTATGCGGGACAACCAGTGGGACACCATCTATCACGAGCACTTCTCCTATTTCTCCTTTCTAACCGTTAGTCGTGTGTTCGAAGCCCACGGCCTGCGCCTGTTCGATGTCGATGAGCTGCCCACCCACGGTGGCTCGTTGCGCATCTACGGATGCCACGCAGAGGATGCCGAGAAGACCGAGACCGCTGCCGCAGCCGCGTTGCGCGAGCGCGAGCGCGCCGCCGGGTACGAACGGATCGACACCTATCTGGATTACGGCCGCCGCGTCGAGCAGGACAAGCGCCAGATACTGAGCTTCCTGGTCGACCTCAAGGAACAGGGCCTGCGTATCGCCGGCTACGGCGCCCCAGCGAAGGGCAACACGCTGCTCAACTACTGTGGCATCGGGTGCGATTTCCTTGACTACACCTGCGACCTAAACCCGCACAAGCAGGGCCATTTCCTGCCCGGCTCCCATATTCCAATCCGCCCGCCACAGGCGCTGCGCGAGGACAAGCCGGACATAGTCCTCCTCCTGCCGTGGAACCTCAAGGATGAGATCATCGAGCAGCTGAGCTTTATCCGCGAGTGGGGTGGGCGTTTCGCCGCGCGCACTCCAGAGTTGACGCTGCTCTCGTGAGCATGCTCGAGACCGTTTGATCATGCCTGGCCTAAGAGAGCGCTGGCGATTGTCCCGCGGGCATCGCCTGGAGAGGTTTCCGGCGCCGCTTCAACCACCTTTGAGATATGTCGGAGACAAGATTCCTCGTCGGAGTCCTCCCGTCCACTACATCTATAAATCCGATGGGCTCGCAACAATTCACTACAGCCCATTTTTGGATGACCAGGAGTTTGACTCAACGTACTGGGAGATGGCTAAATCCTGGATACCAGGAGCAGATGTGCGATGGCGTATGTGGCTGTTGACTGCCGTTGCCGAACAGTGTCAACAACTACCCGGCAACTTTGCCGAATTTGGCACTTGGCGCGGCGGATGCGCCTCGATGATCCTCAGTCGCACGAACGTTCCCGCTGGACATCGCTTCTTCTTGTTTGACACATTTGCCGGAATTCCGGCAGACAGACTCACAGAGCACGAGCGTGAACTGGGTTTTGCGGGCAGGCTCTCGGATACCTCTCCGGAGTACGTCGATAGTCTGCTTGCGCGTTGGCGACCCAGGTATCAGCTCTGTCCCGGCGATGTCTTCGACACGCTGAGCACTGTCGATGTCGGTCGCCTGTCATTTGCTCACCTCGACTTGAACGCAGTCGCTCCTTCGCGGATTGCACTCGAGTTCACTTACAAGCATATGATCAGCAATGGAATGATGGTCTTCGATGACTATGGGTT
>JBAPMC010000318.1:0-4156 GCA_049278415.1 Solirubrobacteraceae bacterium | reverse complement strand
GACCCCATCCGCGTAGCGACGCTGGCGCCGATCGGTGAGAGCGATCAGTTGTACGGGTTCATGAAAGAGCTCAACTCCTCATACAAGCCGCTCGAGCGCCGCGAGTACCTGCCCGAGTGGCCGGGGTTCCACGGCGTCTTCGGCATCCGCATGCGCGCGGCCGGCGGCGACTGCCACGCCGAGCTCGACGACCAGCTCGAGACCGAGTTCCAAGCGTCACCTACTCCTCACGTCCTCCTTGCCGACCGCATCATCCGTGCCATCCATGCCCTTGAGGCCCACCGCGATGCCTTTGACGTTCTGTTCATCTATTTGCCGTCGCGCTGGACGCCGGGCTTCTACGGCGGCCCCGACGAGGACTTCGACCTGCACGACCACATCAAGGCCGCGACGGCAGCCCGCCGGCTGCCCGTGCAGATCGTCCGCGAGGACTCGGCGCTGTCTTACCGCTGCCGTGCCTCAGTCATGTGGCGGATTGGTCTGGCCCTTTACACCAAGGCCGGCGGGGTGGCCTGGAAGCTCGCCGAGAGCGACGAAGAGACCGCCTACATCGGCATCTCCTACGCCGTGCGACCGCTCGAGTCCGACCGTCCGCGCTTTGTCACCTGCTGCAGCCAGGTCTTCGACGCTGAGGGATCCGGGCTCGAGTTCGTCGCCTACGACGCCCATGAGGTCGAGGTTCAGCGCGACAACCCATTCCTGTCGCGCACCGAGATGTTCCGCGTGATGACACGCTCGATCGAGCTCTACCGCCGCCGACACGCAGGCCGCACGCCCCGACGCGTGATGGTCCACAAGACTACGGAGTTCAAGCCGGACGAGGTCGACGGCGCCATGCAGGCGCTGCACCTCTGCGAGGCCGTCGACCTCGTGCAGGTCGTAGAGGACACCGGGTGGCGCGGCGTGCGCATCGACCGCGCCAAGGGCGGCGGCACCAAGGGCAACCCAGCCGCCTATCCCGTCGCGCGCGGCACGGTGATCGGCCTCGGCCCGAAGGAGGCGCTGTTGTGGACGCACGGGTCGGTGCTGGGCATCGACCAGCGCGGCTCGTACTTCCAGGGCGGGCGCTCGACGCCGCGACCAGTGCGCTTGGTGCGCCACGCCGGTCACGGATCGTGGGATGACACCGCCCGCGCCGTCTTGGCCCTGTCGAAGATGGACTGGAACAACGACAATCTCTACGACCCGCTGCCGGTGACCATGAGCTACGCCAAGGTGCTCGCCCGCGTCGTCAAGCGTATGTCGGGCCTGGGCTCATCGCCCTACCAGTTCCGGTTCTTCATGTAGACGAATATCTGGCTGCTCGCGCCAGGCGAGCGGAAGCTTGCGTCTCGCCGCGCCCAGCACCACGCCGAGCGTGTCGACCTCGCCGAGAAACAGCAGGAGCTCAATATCGCGATCTTCTGGCTGGTGAAGGACTGAGCGTGCCTGTCTCAAAGTCGCCCGTTCTCATCGCCACACCACACGTGTACTCTCCGGGCCGGTAATCGCAAGCACGCCACGGCCTGGCACTCGCTGGCCTAGCCTTTCTCACCACGACCGAGAGCCTTGCGGCGCTGGTTCCTGTCGTGAATTAACCCGTCCGGTAGGGCAGTTAGACGTGTGTGCCGTCAACACGATTCAGCGGCGGTGCGGTCTAAGCGAGACAAGCCGCGCGAACCGGACCAAAGCACCTAACTCGCAGGATTGCAGCACTTCACCTCTAGGCCGGTGAAGCGTCGCTGCTCGCCCGCGGGCGGGAGCCGGGGTCATGCCAAAGGGAAAGAGGAATAGATGACAAGTACATCGGGCAACGGAGAAGTACGCGACGCGGTGGGCACGACGATCGTCGTCTTTGGGGACATTCTGCGAAACAAGCCCATAGTGGATGAGCTACTACTCGACGGCTTTGACGCTCGAAAGGCACCCAATCAAGAGTTTTTGAGATTGTGCTGCCAGCCTGGGGATGTCGAGCTACTGATCTTCGGCTGCGGGCGCGACGCGGCATCGCTCGCGGTGCTGCGAGAACTTCGGGCGGGCGCGCTTGCCCCGGCGGTTAGCTCGACGATGCGAGTTCTATGGATCGCGCCGGGTGATACGGAGAGCGATGTGCTGCGCGCGTTTGACGCTGGAAGCGACGATGTGATCCGAGAGCCCGTTTATCCACGGGAGCTACTCGCGCGGATCACCGCCCTCGTGCGTCGCTCACCGTCCCTCGCCTCGTCGGGCTTGGTGTCGCTCGGCGACCTCGTTATCGACCTGGAGGCGCGAAGCGTCACGTTTAACTCTAACCCGGTCGTGCTGCGGCGGATGGAGTACGAACTGCTTGTGTGTCTCGCACGCTGCCCTGGGAGGGTGTTCACGAAGTCAGAGCTGCTTACGGACGTGTGGGGTTACAAGGCGCTCGGGAACACCCGCACGCTTGACTCGCATGCTTCACGGTTGCGCAGCAAGCTCGCGGCCGTGGGAGCCGAGGGCTGGATCGTCAACGCTCGCGGGGTCGGCTACTCGCTGTGCGTCAGAGATCGCGCGGCCGTTCGATCACCGGCGGTCCGCGCGGCGTGAAGGTTGCGGTCCGCAGTGGTGCAGGTGTGTGTCAACTGTGCATCCTGGGCCTGACGGTGGGCGTGGTGTGCGTATGTTGGTTGTCCTGTAACCGTAAGCCGTTGCGCCGGTGCCGACGGCGGCCCGTGAAGTGACGGCATAGGAGGTAACAGGCGAAGTGAACGACCAGTCCAAGCGCGAAACCCACCCCGAGGAGACCGTCCTCGACCGGGCGCTCCTTGACCTCATGCTCCAAACATCGCACCCGTGGACCGAAGCCGAGCTAGCCCGCGCCGCCAACTCCGGCGGTGAGGTCCCCGCGGCGCTCACGCGCCTGAAGGACGACGGGCTGATCAACCGTTGGGGCGAGTTCGCCGCTGCCAGCTACGCGGCGCTGCGTATCTGCGGGATCAACCACGACCACGACAGCTCCTCCGCACACGAGCACCGCGACGAGGCCATCGTGCTCGAGTTGATGCTGGCCACCACCACTGACGGCAGCCGACCGCTGTCCCGCCAAGAGCTACTGCGCGAGCTCGGAAAATCCAAACGAAAGCGCAACCGGATCACCGACGCGATCGAGAGGCTCATCGCGGCCGGCCTGCTGGACAGCTCCGAGGGCATGCTGTTTCTGTCCAGGGCAGCGCTGCGCTACGACCAGCTAACAGTATGAGCGGCGCTCCAGCGCTCGCACTCAACAACCCCGCTGCCACCAGCCCGACGCGGCGCGGGATACGTGAGCAGACGGTGAGCGAACGCCGCAGGATGTACCTCCGGGCGTGCGCACTGATCGAGCATGGCTATCGCCGGCCGCTTACCGTTTCGGCGGTCGCCGCGATCCTGGCGATTTCCCCTCGACAGCTACAGCGCGTGTTCGAGCAGTTCGGAGCCGCACCTTCCGTGAGGAGCTTCTCTGGCGGCGGATGACTGCGGCCAGTGAGCTTCTGGCTCACCCGACGCCGCCGCTCGCCGAGGTGCCGCGGCTGATCGGGTATAGCCGTAGGCCGACCTTCGCACGGACCTTCCGGCGCTGCCACGGCGTCTCACCATCGGCGTATCGCCGCGCGCGGCTCGCTCGGTGTTGACCGCGCCCGGCAGGGCGTCCGCGGAAGGGGTGCGAGCCCAGCGACGAAGCTGGCGACTCGTAGCTCCCGCCAGCATGCCCAGCCTCCGGTTCCGTGTGGCGTTTTCGCTGACCTGCGCCTCGGTCATCCCCGGCAAGCTTTGCACCTAGCAGAGACGCGGCGCTTATAGCAAAGCGACGCCGCTGCGTGGCGCGCAACCCCGTCGGCCTCGCCGATGAGCGCCCGGTGGGCTGCAGGATCGCTCCCAGCGTGTCCACCCGCGGGTCAGGCTGGAAGTCCAACGTGCCGAAAAGGACTGAGTAGGCAAGGGGACGTCTATGAAGCCTATGCACGCAAACAGCAATCGGCCCAACGGCGGCGCTCCGCGGGCGGAGCGCGCACCGGGGACTGGAGAAATCTGTTGTCTCCCGGAGGGTGCTGCTCGCATGAACCTATTGATGGAGAGTTCAGCCCAAACGATCACCAGGCCCCGGCTGATGGGGCTGCCGATGGTCTCGCGCGCGAGTACGCGGTGGATCGTCAGGGCGCCCGGCCGCAGCGGGGTGCTT
>JBAPMC010000317.1:0-12085 GCA_049278415.1 Solirubrobacteraceae bacterium | reverse complement strand
CTCATAGAAGAGGTTCAGAACCATCCTGCCACGCAAGGCTGGCACCTTCTTGATCTCGCGATCTGAGACCTCGGCAAAGCGCGAAGCCTGCTCGATGATCCGCTCGATTGCCGCCCGGTCAAGATCTTCGATCGAGAGCAGATGGTTCATCTGCTCACCGTTGATTCGATCCCCACCTGCGCGCGTGCAATAGCGACCTCGTCGATGCCGTCGAGCTCCTTGACGCGCACACTCACGTGCTCCCCGCGTGAAGTTGGGAGGTTCTTGCCGACATAGTCGGGACGGATCGGCAGCTCGCGATGACCCCGGTCGGCAAGCACCGCTAGCTGCACACGCTCGGGTCGTCCGTAGTCGAAGAGGGCCTCGATGGCAGCGCGCACCGTGCGACCCGTATAGAGAACGTCATCAACGATCACGACCGTGCGCTGAGAGAGGTCGAAGTCAATATGCGAGGCGTGCACCACTGGCGCCTGGGGGCGGGAAGCCACGTCGTCGCGATAGAAGCCGATGTCGAGGTCACCCAGTGGCACATCGGTTTGCAGTAGGTCTTCCAGCAGAGCCTGGAGGCGCTGCGCAAGGATGGCGCCGCGACGGTGGATACCGACAATGGCAACGGCTGAGGAGCTCGTGTTGCGCTCGGCTATCTCGTGAGCGATACGCACAAGCGCTCGCGCCACCTCGTCCTCTCCGAGGACGATCTTCCCGTCGTTCATCTTTTCCTTCCTGGCCTCTCGGGACCGGGTTAAAGGAGCAGGGGCGACTGTATCAGCGCGCGGCGACGGGCTCAGCGCTCGGCTGCTCGCGTGGCTGACGACTCGACCAGCGGATCAACTGTGCAGGCCCCTTCTCAGCGAAGGGCACGTCGATGGTGTCGAAGTCGCGCGGGGCCTCCGTGGCGGCGAACACTGGCCGGGCCTCTTCGCGCAAATCCCCACCGGGGTAGCGACTGGAGATATGCGTTAGCGCAAGCATCCTCACGTGCGCCTCGCGCGCAAGCTCCGCTGCTTGGCGCGCGGTGCTGTGGCCGGTTTGGCGGGCACGCTCGATCTCCTCCTCGGCGAAGGTGGCCTCGTGCACGAGCACATCCGCTTCATGAGCTGCGATCCCAAGCGTCTCACATGGCGAGGTGTCCCCGGAGATAACGATCTTGCGTCCCTCGCGCGTGGGACCCATCACCTGCTCAGGAGCAATTCCAGCGACGGTTTCCCCGCGCGTGAGCCTTCCAAAATCCGGTCCCGGCGTCACCCCGAGCTGCTCGGCAAGCTTCGCATCGAGATGTCCCGCACGCGAGTCCTCCACGAGCGCGTAGCCATACGCATTTGCGCCGCGATGGCTGACCGGCACAGCGGCTACCAGATAGTCGTCAAAAGGCACCGTCTCTGAAGGCTCGAGCTCGACCACGCTGAGCTCGTACGGAAGCCGACCGTAGATGAAGCGCGTTTCCTCCATCATCTTGCGTAGACCGTTGGGCCCATAAACCGTCAATGGCTGGTCGCGTTCGCGCAACACAAACGACTTGAGCATCCCTGGCAACCCGAGCCAATGATCGGCGTGGAAGTGGGTGATGAACACGCAGTGCACATCCGCGAGCCCCACCGATCGCATTAGTTGACGTTGCGTCCCTTCGCCACAGTCGAACAGCAGCCGGTCCCCTCCCCTACGCACAAGAATGGCGGGCAGCCCACGCCGAGGGCTTGGCACCGAGCCGCCCGTGCCGGCGAAGAACAGAGAGAGATCCATGCGCGCAACGGTAGCGGGCGCAGCTTGGTTCAGCGATAAGCTCTGCGGGCAAAAGGCGCCGCCACAGCGACGCCCTTTGCGCCCGTAGCTCAGTGGATAGAGCGTCCGCCTCCGGAGCGGAAGGTCGCAAGTTCGAATCTTGCCGGGCGCGTCTCCGAAATACCTGCAAATGAACTGTTTTGCTCGCCGCCACCTTCAAGACAGCACTTCGAGCCATCCGCGACGATTAGCCCGACTATGAACTGGTGCTCCAGGCGGCGGTATGCACGGTCAAGGCGCTCAATGCGCCCTGGATATTTCCGTCACCGCTTTTTGAACGGCTCTCATTGGCGCCCAGGCCTAATCCGGAAGCGGAAAGTCAGTGCAAACGCCCTCTTCATCGACCTCGACAACGCGGTTGATCATGAACTCGCCGGGGTCCGTGGCACCCCTCTTAGTCGTTTGCCGCTCGATGTGGTTCAGCGCGATATCGAGCAATCGCTTCTGCGCATCGCGCGCGACCGTTGGCATCACGAGAAGGCCGGGATGAACCAAGCCCGTTTCGCAAAGTCGGCGAAAGTCGCCGAAGTTGTTCGTGACGAGCGTTCGGTCCTCATCGATGCAACGGCGTAGAACCTCGACATCTGAGCCGCCCAGCAAGCCTCGATCGCGGTTGCAGGCGGCGTCCAGCCCACGGTTATGTGCAGCTTTAACGAGTGCTGGCGACAGGTCCTCGTCTATCCAGAGCTTCATTTGAGCCGCGCCAGGGTCTTACCGGGCGTCCCCGTCGCGGATGGGCGTTCGCGTACGTGCGGGCTGCGCGAAATGCCTCCGCTGGAATCTGGGGATAGTCCTCCATTAGGACCTCCACCCTCTCCCCTTCGTCCATGCGCTGCGCGACACCGCGCACGCTGATCCGGGTTCCCCGGATCACGGGCTCGCCTCCCTTGATCCGCGGGTCGGACTCGATCCATTGATCGCGCAGCTTGGCATACGTTTCGGCTGCGTTGATCGTGTCGCTGGCCGTGGGGAGCCACCTGATGATCAGAGCATCGCTGATGGATAGCTCCGCGCTCTCAGTCGCACGGTAGGGCTTTGTGTCGCGCACCCAGCGCTTGATCTGTCGCTTGACCGTGATTGGCAAAGGGAGCGTGGTGTTCTGTAGGAGCACGACCACTGCCAAGTCATCGCTACGCAGGAAGCTCTGATTGCCGCGCCTGTAGACCGTCACGATCTTCTGCTCGATCGCCTTGTCTAGGACACCGATCGATAGGCCGGTGATCTCGGCCGCCTCGCGGCGCGTAAGCATAGGGCTGTCGGCAGTCTTCGGCATAAATCACTCCTTGCTAGGAGCATTTTAGCGAACTATTCCGCCAACTATCAAGCACGCGGTCTTACCCACACCAAATGAGCCCTTATCGGCAAGTATCACTCGCCTCTCGGTGGCGGCGCATCTGGCTTATTAGAGCCATTTCCGCCCCTCTTTCGCTTCCTACGCGATGTTCCTCCACAGCGGAAGGTCGCAAGTTCGAATCTTGCCGGGCGCGTCTTCGAAGTACCTGCAAATGAGCTGTTTGCTCGACCGACTCGGAGCCGGACGCCTATCGAGGGAGCTACCCGTAGTTCTCCGTTGGTGTTCGCGGCTGGACCCTGTTTGTATCGCGCGATGGATAGGTGAGGATTCCGACGAGCTTTGGGCGTCTATCCACGCGAGAGGAGGTGCTGGCTGATGTCTGACGAGGTTGTTCCTCCTGGTGAGGGTCCTGATCTTGGGCTTCTTGGTCCAAGGACTCGGCATTTGCTGGCTCTCGAGTTTGGCTCGCGGGCTCAGTTCGATGACGACCGTCTGGAGTGGCGCAGGCTTTTCTCGGAGCTGCTTGGCACGTTCATGCTGGTGCTCGTCGCTGCTGGTGGGGGGATTCTGCATGGCGAGGGTCAGATCAGCCTGGCTGCGGCGGTGGTGGCGCCTGGGCTCATGGTCATGGGGATCATCTTGTTCATGGGCGCGGTCTCCGGCGCTCACCTGAACCCTGCGGTCTCGCTCGCGTTTGCGCTGCGCGGCGACTTCCCGTGGAAGCGCGTCCCCGGCTACATCATCGTTCAGCTGGTTGGCGCCACCCTGGCGTGCCTGTTCCTGTACGCGGTGTTCGGCAACATCCAGCACCTCGGCGCCACACTGCCCGGTCCTGGGTATGCGAACTGGCAGGCGCTGCTGATGGAGATAGTCCTAACCGCGACGCTTGTCAGCGTCATCTTGGGTACCGCATCGGCAGCGCAGAACGTTGGTGCGATCGCTGCGCTGGGCGTCGGCGGATACATAGCGCTCGCGGGCTTGTGGTCGGCGCCAGTGAGTGGCACCTCGATGAATCCGGCGCGCTCCTTCGGCCCAGCCCTTGCGAGCGGCGACTTTACGAGCTACTGGGTATACGTCCTGGGGCCACTGGCGGGCGCGCTGATAGCGGTTGGGTGTGCGTTTGTGTTGCGTGGCAAGGGTGGCGATGCGATTTCTTATGCGGCGGGCTCCGGCGCCCTTGACGAAGGCAGCCTCGCCGCGAGACAGCGTCTCTCACAAGCCATCGACCGAGGCGATGTCGCACCATCCGATATCACCGACACCCACACGCACAGGAGCGAGCAATGACCAACCATCTTGCGAGCTGGAACGATGACCCCTCAAGCAAACCATCGTTGACTTCCTCACATCGGCGACCACGCATGGTCCGGCGTTCTTCGCGGGCCTGGCTGTCCAGGACCGCGGTCGGTGGAACTGCCGCGCGCACATAGCCCAGCGTTTAGGCTGCTGCATATGTGCGTTGGGTGTGCCATGGCAGCCGCTTCCGCAGCGAGCGGGCTGCGTACCTGGCTTCAAACCCATCACATGGGCTGGTTGACACCCCGGCGTATGCGAACGCTCACGATCGGCGCAATGTGCGCCGCGGGGCTCGTCTCTACTGTCGGGGTCAGCGGCTCGACGCCGCCTACGTCGCATGGCGCTTCACGCGCAGCACACGTAACGCGAACTGCAACTCCCTAGTGCTGAAATGACTCGACTGCGCGGCTTTGTGAGGTTCTAGCCTCCGGCCACCGCCGGAAGGATCGTCAACTCCGCCCCGTCATCAACCGGCGTGTCCAGGCCATCCAGGAAACGGATGTCCTCGCCGCTGAGGTAAACGTTGACGAACCGTCGCAATGAGCCGCTCTCATCGGCGAGACGCTCGCCCATGCCGTCGTATCTCTCATAGAGACTGTCGAGCACCTCGCCCACGGTGGCGCCGTCGAGCTCGGCTTCGCTCTCCCCGCCGGCGGCGGCACGAAGCTGCGTAGGAATCTTGACCGTTACAGCCATCCCTCAGCTCCTTGCGGCGACGCCCGCAAAAGCTGCAGGTGCGCCTGTCGCGTCGCTTGGGGCCTGCTCAACGAGCGTCTCGAACTGCTCCACCGACGGATCTATCTCGTAGGTATGGAACGTGTCGCGCACGGCGTCTAGCGTCTTCAATCCCTCGCCTGTGATCACGAGCACGACCCGCTCATCCGGGTCGATGTCCCCGCGCGCAGCGAGCTTCGCGAGCACAGCGGTTGTAACTCCACCCGCCGTCTCGGTGAAGATGCCGGTGGTTTGTGCAAGCAGCGCTATGCCCTCGCGAATCTCATTATCGCTGACGGAGTCCACTCCGCCGCCGCTGCGACGCGCCTCCTCGATCGCATAGGGACCATCCGCCGGATTGCCGATCGCGAGTGACTTTGCGATCGTGTTGGGCTTCACCGGCTTGCACACGTCATGCCCTGCGGCAAACGCCGAGGCAACCGGAGAGCAGCCATCGGCCTGAGCGCCGTTCATGCGCGGCAGCTGCGGCGCCGACCCGGTCGCGCCCTCAACGATCCCTAGCTCACGCCACTCCGAGAAGCCCTTGGCCACCTTGGTGAACAGCGACCCTGAGGCGATCGGCACGATGCAACGGTCCGGCAGCTCGAAGCCAAGCTGCTCGGCGATCTCATACGCGAGCGTCTTCGATCCCTCGGCGTAGTAGGGACGCAGGTTGACGTTCACGAACGCCCAGTCGCGCTCGGCCGACAGCTCCGTGCAGAGCCGGTTGACGTCGTCGTAGTTGCCCTTCACCGCAACCAGGTTCGTCCCATAAATGCCTGTCGCGAGCACCTTCTGCTCCTCAAGGTCAGCTGGGATGAACACATAGGACTCGAGCCCGAGTGCGGCGCCGTGCGCCGCCACAGAGTTAGCCAGGTTGCCGGTAGAGGCGCAAGCGATCGTCTCAAAGCCCAGCTCTCGTGCGCGAGCCGTCGCAACGGATACGACCCGGTCCTTGAACGAATGGGTCGGGTTGGCTGCGTCGTTCTTGACCCAAACCTCACGCAGCCCGAGGCGCTTTGCGAGCCGGTCTGCTCTTATCAGTGGTGTGCAGCCAGCCGGAAGGCCTGTGCGTGACGCCAGGCGTCCAGACGGCCCCGGAGGCCCGTCCACCACTGGCAGAAAGTCCGCGTAGCGCCAGATGTTCTGCGGACCGGCTTGGATGCGTCTGCGCAATCCGTCGATGTCCCCACCGAGGCGGCTGTGGTCATAAGCGACCTCCAACGGCCCGAAGCAGCGCTCACAGACATACAGCGCCTCCAGGGGGTACTCAGTTGCGCACTCTCGACACTTTAGGTGTGTAACAGCCACGAGGGGCCCCTTCCATTATTCGTCTTCGCCGATGAACCGTGTGGCAAAGACTGGAAGCCCGCCACACATCTCTCTGGAATTGGCACCTGCCGCTTGCGCGGTGGTTGTCGGGGCTTCGTTGGGCCAGGTCCCTCCACCCCTCTGGATGTGTTCAGCTATGCGAGGGGAAGTATACGAGGCTCTGCAGCGGAACACAAGACCTCACTGCTCAAGCGCATTCTTGAAGTTCGCAGCTGGCGCCGGTAACGCATGCCTCCCTGTGGTGTACGGGCTGCTGTGAGCACAGGCGTGAGCCCTAAGGATAGAGCCCCACTAGACGCACCAGACGTCTTTGGGCCGCTCACCCCCGCCACGAAGAAGCGGATGCTGATCATCGTCAATCCGTATGCCACCACCGTCTCAGACCGGCTGCGCCATCTCGTCGTCTATGCGCTCCAGGGCCGCTATGAGGTCGACGCGGTCGACACCGAGGCTCGCGGCCATGCGATCGAGCTGTGTCGGGAGGCGGCGCACGAGGGCTATGACGTCGTGGTCGCCTTCGGCGGCGACGGCACCGTGAATGAAGCAGCCAACGGCCTGCGTGGCTCCCCCACTCCCCTCACCTGCCTCCCCGGCGGCTCGGCGAACGTGTACGGCAAGATCCTCGGCATCCCCGGTGAGCTCGTGGACGCCACCGAGCACCTGTTGAGCATGGCCGACGATTGGCGTCCTCGCAAGGTTGATCTCGGCGTGGTCAACGGTCGCTGCTTCACGTTCGCCTCCGGCCTTGGACTCGATGCGAGCGTGGTGCAACGGGTTGACTCCAACCCGCACCTGAAGGCGCGCTTCGGGGCCTATTACTTCACATGGGCGGCGGTGAGCACATTCACGCGTCGCTACATCCTCAAACCACCTCGCCTCGCGGTTGAGCTTGGCGGCGAGCAGTACAAGGGTGTGACCGCGATCATTCAGAACGGCTCGCCTTTCACCTACTTCCAGGACCGTCCGATCGAAGTGGCCGAAGGTCCGGATCTCGACTCCGGGACGCTCGAGACCTCTGTGCTGCGCCGAGCGCGACCTCACGACATGCCATCGATCGCCTACCGGGCCTTCTCGAGGCATGCACATATGGCCCGCCACCGACAGGTGTCCCCACTGGGAGAGGCGGTCGAGCTGACCGTCCGCAGCAGCGACGAGAAGCCGCTGCCATTGCAAGTAGACGGGGACTATCTCGGCGACGTGCTCGAGGCGCGCTACTCGTTGCTGCCAGGCGGGCTCAGCGTCATCTCCTAGACGCCCCACGGACCTGTGGGCGGTCCGGGCGGCGAGCCGCCCCAAGTACCGCCTACCCAGCTCCGCCGGGTGTTACCCGATATGCGTCGAATACCGCCTCGGTGTTGCGCAGACGTGAGATCGCACCCTTCAGGCTTTGGGTGTCGGCGAGCTCCACTACGAAGCGGTTCTTGACCATCGGAGGGCTCGACAGGCAGCGCGCTTCGAGGATGTTCGCACCAGACTCCGAGAACGCCCGCGAGAGGTCCTCGAGCAGACGGTGGCGATCCCACGCGTCGATGTGCACTTCCACAACGAAAGAGGTCTCCTGATCACCCTCCCAGCTCACGTCGGTGAAGCGTTCGGGATTGCGCTGCAAGAGCTTCGCGTTGGGGCAGTCCTTACGGTGAATGGTGATCCCGCGACCGAGCGAGATATAGCCCACGATCGGATCTCCGGGCACAGGGCGACAGCACTTGGCCAGCCGCAGCATCACGTCCTCCACGCCGTCAACCCTGATTCCGTACTGACCGGAGGAGCTTGTCGGTCGCTGGCGCGGACGGCCGACCTTCAAGAGGTCCGTTGCCGTCGTGTCGCCGTCAGCGGCCTCACCCTGCTTGAGGCGCTGTAGGACTTTGTTCACCACGACCTTCGGCGAGATCTTTGCGGCGCCGAGGGCGATGTAGAAATCGTCGGCCTTGCGATAGCCCATCTCACGGATCACGTCCGCGAGCAGTGCTGAGCCTGTGATCTTCTGCGCAGGCAAGCCCTGCTTCTTGAGGTGTTCCTGCAACAGCTCACGCCCGGTGTGCTCAGTGCCCTCGCGCGACTCCGCCTTGAACCATTGCTTGATCTTGTTGCGCGCCCTGGTTGTCTTCACCATCGCCAGCCAGTCTCGCGAAGGCCCTCGCTCGCGCTTGGCGGTCAGGATCTCAACGATGTCGCCTGAGCGCAGCTCATAGTGAAGCGGCACGATCTTGCCGTTCACGCGCGCCCCCACACAACGGTGGCCGATCTCAGTGTGAACCTCATAGGCGAAATCGAGCGGCGTGGCGCCCGCCGCGAGCGACTTGACCTCGCCCTTCGGTGTGAACACATACACCTCGTCCTCGAACAGATCGATCCGCAGGCTCTCCATGAACTCCTGGGGGTCGGACATCTCCTTCTGCCAGTCGAGCATCGAGCGCAGCCACTTCATCTTCGCGTCGCCGTTGGCTGCGACGGAGCCGTCCTTGGACTGCGGAAGCTGCTTGTACATCCAGTGCGCCGCGACGCCGAACTCAGCCATCTCGTGCATCTCCTGCGTACGGATCTGGATCTCAAGCGGTCGTCCCTCTGGCCCAATCACAGTGGTGTGCAGCGACTGGTACATGTTGAACTTGGGCATCGCAATGAAGTCCTTGAAACGCCCGGGCAGCGGCTTCCACAGCGAATGGATCACACCAACCGCGCCATAGCAGTCCTTCACCGAGTCAACGATCACGCGCATCGCCGTGAGGTCATAGATCTCGTTGAACTCGCGGCCCTTCTTGGTCATCTTTGAGTAGATCGAGTAGAAGTGCTTGGCTCTGCCTGCGATCTGGGCCGCGATGCCAAGGGTTTGCAGCTCTGCCGCGAGGTAGGCGCCCGCCTCCGCCACATAGCGCTCGCGGTCCTCGCGCTGCTGGGACACCAGCTCCTTGATCTCACGGTACTTGCGGGGGTGCAGGGTTGCGAAGGCGAGATCCTCAAGCTCCCACTTGATCGCGTGGATACCGAGTCGGTGAGCGATCGGAGCGTAGATCTCAAGTGTCTCTCGCGACTTCTCCAGCTGCTTCTGCTTGGGCATCGCCTCGATCGTGCGCATGTTGTGCAGCCGGTCGGCGAGCTTGATCAGGATGACCCGCACGTCACTGGCCATCGCAACCATCATCTTGCGGTAGTTCTCGGCTTGAGCCTCATCACGCGACTGGAAGGTGATGCCCGTCAGCTTCGTCACGCCGTCAACGATCCCGGCGATCTCATCGCCAAAGCGCTCACGCACCTCTCCGATCGACGCAGAGGTGTCCTCAACGGTGTCGTGCAGGAGCGCCGCGCACAGTGTCTCGGTGTCCAGGCGCATGCCGGCGCAGATGCGAGCCACGCCCACCGGGTGCACAATGAAGTCCTCGCCCGACTTGCGGCGCTGGGCGGCGTGATGCTCGCAAGCAAACACAAAAGCGTCTTCAACGCGTTCGCGGTCGATCTCCACCACCGCATCTGCAGCGTGCTCTGAGACGATCGCAAAGAGATCGTCGAGCAGCCGCCGCTCGGGCTCGCTCAGCTCTGGGCGGCGCGTACGCAGCACATTGGCTGGGCGCGGCATATCATCAATCGAGCTGCGGGTGATCTCAGACATCCATAAAGCGTAGCCCCCCGCCACGATGTCGAGGGCGCCCAGCAGCGAAAACCCTCAGTCTCAAGCCTTCAGCAGCCCTCAGAAGAGAACTAGCTCGCCAGTGGGCGAGTCGAGCAGTGGCTCGATCGACTGCAACGAGGGCGCCATCTGCGGTGGCTGGGCGGGCTGGACGTGTCGGAGCACGAGCCGAGGCTCGCTGACCCCATTCCATTCGTTGACCTCGAGCACAAACGTGGCATCCACTTGCTCCCCTTCCGCCACACCGAGCTTGCCGTCATTACCGAACGCGACGGCGCGCGCGTGCACTCCGTCGGACTCGATTGTGAAACGGGCGTGCTTGCCTTCGCCCATCGGTCGCACATCGCTCAGCACCGCTCCTGAGACCATCAACGAGACAGCTGGATTTCCCTTTCCGAATGGAGCGAGCCCGGCGAGCTCCTCAGCGAGCTCCATGCCGAGCTGAGCGCCACCTACGACAGCATCCACGTGCTCGCGAGGGATCAGGTCATCTGGCGAGAGCGCTTCTCTGGCGTGCGCATCGAGCGCGGCGGCAAAAGCCGGCACACAGCTGCGCTCGAGCTCCATCCCCGCGGCAGCGCTGTGGCCTCCATAGCGCCCAAGATGCTCGGCACATGCGCTCAGCCCTGCGAGCAGGTCATAGCCCTCGACGCTGCGCCCCGAGCCACGCCCTGTGTCACCGTCGAGCGCAATCAGCACAACCGGTCTGCGATGACGCTCCGCCAGACGAGAGGCCACGATTCCAATCACACCCGGGTGCCACGCCTCGCCTGCGAGCACATACGCCGAGCGTCCGTCGGGCTCGTCCAACAGCGCGATCTGCGCTTCGGCCTGCACGCGAATCATCTGCTCGGTGTGCCTGCGTTCGCTGTTGGCGCGATCGAGCTCCTGCGCGATCTGCGCGCCTCGCAGCGGATCCTCGGTGAGGATCAACTCGAGCGCCGCGTCAGCTCTATAGAGCCTCCCGGCGGCATTGATGCGCGGAGCCAGACCGAATCCCACGGCACGCTCGTTCACCTTGCCAGGATCTACCCGCGCGACCGACATGAGCGCGCGCAGCCCCGGCTTGGTTGTGCCTGCAAGCGCGCTCAGGCCGCGACGGACGAGGCTGCGGTTCTCGCCGAGCAGCGGGACCACGTCAGCAATCGTCGCCAGCGCAACGAGATCGAGATCGTCCTCCGCCTCGCCTGGGTCGCGCCCGGCGGCCCAGAGCGTTGCTTGCGCGAGCTTGTGAGCCACCGCTGTTGCGCACAGATCTGGACACGGATAGTTGCTTAGTGCTGGGTGCACGATCGGAGCAGCAGGGAGAGCGCCGTCGGCACGCGGCAAATGATGGTCGCTGACGATCACATCGATTCCCAGAGACCGGGCCAAGGCGACCTCCTCGACGGCGGTGATGCCGCAGTCGACCGTGATCAACAAGCTCGTGCCGCGCTCAGCGAGTCGCTGCACGGTGGCGGCCCTCAGCCCGTAACCGTCCTCGGCACGGTCGGGCAGGTACCAGTCGACCTGCGCGCCGAGCTTGCGAAGGGTACGTAGGAGCACCGCAGTTGAGCAAACGCCGTCAACGTCATAATCGCCGTGGATCGTGATCTGACCTGCGGCACGCACGCGATCGACGATCAGCTCTGCTGCGTCTGACAAGCCTTCGAATGCGTCGAGCTCGTGGCGCTCCTCGGCTGCCATGAACGCTCTCGCGCGCTGCAGATCACTGTAGCCTCGCCGCACGAGCACCTGTCCAACTGCGTCACTGACGCCTAGCTGCTCGCTCAGATGCGCAACGGCGTCGGGACTACAGTCGGATATCTCGAAACGAACCACCGCCGTGCCACATTACGGCGCGGACTAGACGGAAGCGTTGTACGGGAGAAGGCGCCGGAGGGTTCGAGCCCTCAGGTGCGGAGTTCTTCGACCGGAGCCTTTTCGCGGCGGATTCCCTCGAAGTAGACCGCTGCTATCCCGATCAGCGCGCCCGGGACCGCGTACAGGACAACCGCGTTGTCGGTGGATTTCAGGCCTGGGATTTCAAACGACGAGGTCTTGAC
>JBAPMC010000316.1:0-6882 GCA_049278415.1 Solirubrobacteraceae bacterium | reverse complement strand
TTCGAGCTCGCGCTCGAAGATCAAACGGTTCACGCGTTCGAGCATGCGGCGTACTTTTGGGCGGGCGTGTTGCTGCTCGCACCATTGATCGCCGCGGACCCGCTGCCCCACGCCCCGGGCGCGGTGGCGCGCTTCTGTTGGCTGATGGGCGCGATGACCACGATGGCGGTCCCCGGCGCGCTGCTGACCTTCTCTGAGGAAGTGCGCTACCCGTTCTATCTCGCGCCCGCGCGAGCGCTGGGACGCTCGGCGCTCGCCGACCAGCACCTGGCTGGCACGATCATGTGGGTTGGTGGCGGCGTCGCGATGTTCGCGCTCGCGCTGTGCGTGACGATGGGAGCGATGCTCGCCGAAGAGCGCCGCGAGCGCCGGCGCGAGCTGTACACCGACGAGCGCGATGCTTTCGCAAAGGCCAGTGACGCGAGCGCGCAGCAGGACGCTGGACGGATCGGAGCGCTCGGCGCATGAGACGGAGCCTGCTCTGGATCGCAGCGACGCTCTGCGGGGCCCTTGCGCTCGTGCAGTTCGCCGCAGCACAGAACGGCACCACGCCGATCGTTGCGGATAGGCCTTCGAGCCCGTCTGAAAGCGCGCTCGTCGCTCGTGGGCATTCGCTGTTCGTCTCTTCGTGCGCGTCGTGCCACGGGATGAACGCACAGGGCGTCCACGGTCGCGGGCCGAGCCTGCACGGCGTCGGCGCGCTGGCGGCCGACTTCTACCTGCAGACGGGACGGATGCCGCTGCCCTCGCCGCGTGCGCAGCCGCTACGCACGCACCCGGCGTTCTCGCAAGCGCAGATCCGTGCGCTGACCGCCTATGTCGCCTCCTTCGGAGGTCCGGCGATACCGGTCGTGACGCCCAAGCGGGGATCGCTGTCCGACGGTCAGCGGCTGTTCTCGATGGACTGTGCCGGCTGCCACACGATCCAGGGCCAAGGCGGGATCGTGACCGGTGCGATCGTGCCGTCGCTGAACGAGGTGACGCCGACGCAGGTCGCCCAGGCGATCCGCATCGGCCCATATGTGATGCCGCGCTTCGGCCCTGGTGAGCTCTCGAGCAGCCAGATCGACTCGATTGCACGCTACGTGCAGAGCATCCAGCATCCCGAAGATCGTGGTGGTTGGGGCATCGGTCGGATCGGGCCGATCCCCGAGGGGATGGTTGCGTGGCTGTTGGCCGCCGCCGCGCTGCTGCTGATCGCGCGGCTGCTGGGCGAGCGCACGCCCGAGCAGCCCGAGGACCCTTCACACATGGGAGCGTCGCGGTGAGCGGCGAGCGCGAGCAGAAGGGCAGGTGGCTGGGACGGCTGCACAGCGCGATCGTAATGCTCGTGCTCTGGCGTCTTGGGGGCCTGCGCAGATCGTTTCAGCAAGAGAATGAGCACGACCCTTCGCGGCGGGATGTCAACGCTTCAGGTTGGGCGCAGCGGCTCGTCGCCGTGCTGCTCGCACTGGTGGCGCTGTCGGCGCTCGGGTTCGTCGCGCTGTTCGCGCTCGACCCAAACACACAGCTGCTCGGCGCGTGTCTCGGCGTGACGCTCGGTCTGCTCGCGCTTGCGCTCTCGCTCACGGGCCGCTTGCTCGTCCCGCAGGAGACAAGCGTGGAGCCTCGTCCTCGTCCTGATGATCCGCAGCAGGTCCGCGCCGTGCACGAGCGTGCCGCCACCGGGAGCGAGGGGATCACCCGCCGAGGGCTGCTGCTCGGCGCCGCGGGCGCCGCCGGGGCGGGTCTCACAGCAGCCGCGGCGATCCCCGTGATCGCGCTCGGCCCCGGCCTTGAGGATCAGCTACGGCGCACCCCATGGCAGGCGGGCCGGGCGCTCGTGGACGAGCGGGGCAAAGCGATCCTTGCCGAAGCCGTCCTTGAAGGGAGCTTCCTGACCGCATTCCCCCAGGGGGCGGACCAGGAGGATCTGGGCTCCCCGGTGGTGCTCGTCCGCGTCGACCCCTCCTCGCTGCGGCTTCCCTCAAGCCGCGCTGACTGGGCGCCACAAGGCATCCTTGCCTACTCGAAGATCTGTACCCACGCGGCGTGCGCAATCTCTTTGTACCGCTCACCGCTCAGCCCCTCCACACAGTCGCGTGGCCCGGCGCTGGTGTGCCCTTGTCACTACTCCACCTTCGATGTGCTCGACGGCGGCGCGGTCGAGTTCGGCCCTGCCGGCAGACCACTGCCGCAGCTACCGCTACAGATCGACTCGGCTGGCGCACTGCGCGCCGCCGGCGGGATGTCGGGCCCGGTCGGCCCCGCCTGGTGGGGAGACCCGTCGTGAGCCCCGATCCTCACACAGCCGGATCGGCGGGGTGCGCGTGAGTCGCCGGAGCGCCCGCCCGGTACGCGATCCGGTGGCGTTCGTCGATGAGCGCCTCGGGGCCGCTCGCGGCTTGCGCTTCTTGATGGACTACGTATTCCCCGACCACTGGAGCTTCCTGCTCGGTGAGATCGCCCTCTACTCGTTCGTCGTGCTGATCGCAACGGGCACGTTCCTCGCGCTGTTCTTCAACGCCGACACCGCGCAGGTCGTTTACCACGGCAGCTATCAGCCGCTCGCCAGCGCCACGATGTCGGGGGCGTACGCCTCGACGCTGCACATCTCCTTCGACGTGTCCGGTGGTCTGCTCGCACGCCAGGTGCACCATTGGGCGGCGCTCGTTTTCGTCGCCGCGATCACGCTGCATCTGTTGCGGATCGTGTTCACCGGCGCGTTCCGAAAGCCCCGCGACGTCAACTTCTACATCGGCGTGACGCTGCTGGCGCTGGCGATCCTCGAGGGGTTCGCCGGCTACTCGCTGCCCGACGATCTGCTCTCCGGGATGGGCCTTGCGATCGCGTGGGCGGTCGCGATGTCCCTACCGCTGCTCGGCGGCCCGCTGGCTACCGCCATCTGGGGCGGGCGATTCCCGGGCTCCGGCGCGTTCGAGTCGAGGCTGTTCATTGTGCACGTCTTCATCCTGCCCGCGATCCTCGCCGGCCTGATCGCGGTGCACCTGGCGATCATCATGATCCAGCGCCACTCGCAGTTTCCCGGCCCCGGCCGGCGCGAGGACAACGTGGTGGGAACGCCGATGTGGCCCGGCTACGCGCTGCGCTCGCTCGGCCTGCTCGCAGCGACCTGCGCCGTGCTGGTGTTCATGGGCGGGCTCATCCAGATCAACCCGGTGTGGCTGTGGGGGCCATACCACGCCTACATCGGCACCAATGGCGCCCAACCGGACTGGTATTTGGGCTGGTTGATCGGAGCGCTTCGCATCATGCCCAACCTGGAGATCCACGCCTTCGGGCACACGCTCGTCCCCAATCCATTCTTCGGGGGCGTCCTCTTCCCCGCGGTGGTCTTCGGCTTGCTGTACGCGCTGCCCTGGATCGACCGGCGCTTCATCAGCCGCGACTACGCTCGCCACGATCTGCTCGACCGGCCTCGTGACAACCCGCGGCGAACGGCGCTCGCCGCGGCGGTCCTCAGCGCGGTATTGGTGGTGTTCGCGGCGGGCTCGGCCGACCGGCTGTTCTTCCAGTTCGGCTTCGGCTACGAAGGCGCGATTTGGTTCTTCAGAGGCGCCTTCCTGATCCTGCCCGTGATCGTCTTCGCGCTCACCCGCAGGATCTGCCTGGAGCTTTTGCGAGAGGAAAGTCACCCTCTGCGCGCCTGGAGCGGCGCGGTCGTCGAGCGAAATGCGAGCGGCGGGTTCGATACTGAACCTAGGCCTCGAGCCTAGGCGGATGCGCTGATTGTGGCTGAAACGCGCGGCAAGATCTCGCTGGCGTACATCTCGAAGAAGCGCTCCTGCTCATCGCCGATCTGCTGGATATAGAGTTCATCGAAGCCCGCGTCCGCATACGCTTGAATCGCTTCGAGCTGCCGATCGATATCCGGTCCGCAGGGTACGTCTTCGCTGGCCTGCTCGGCGGAGACCAACTCTGAGGCTTGTTCGAAATGTGCAGGCGTGGGGAGAATCTGCGCGAGCTCACCAGGAAGCGCCTCGTTGGGCCACAGCCGGTACACAGTTGCGCGGGCTTGCTTCTCCTCCTCGGCCACGCACGCCTTCATGCCGCCCGCGACCAACTTCTCAGCGCCGCCACCCTTGCGAAACGACTCTACGGAGTCGGCGTCGGGGCCGACTGTGCAATATCCATCGCCGATGCGCGCTGCGAGGCTCGTGGACTTGGGGCCGAAGCCCGAGATCAAGATCGGCGGGGACTGCTCGGGCAGGTCGTAGATGCGTGCTTTCTCCACCTGGTAGTGACGTCCCCGATGGCTCTGCATACCGCCTTGCCAAAGGGTGCGAATGACATCTACCGCCTCCTCGAGCATCTCAAGGCGTGTGTCCGCTGCCGGCCAGCGGTCGCCGAGGATATGCTCGTTGAGCGCCTCGCCGGTTCCGAGCCCAAGTGTGAAGCGGCCCTCCATCAACACCGCCGATGTGGCAGCTGCGTGGGCGATGATCGCGGGATGAATGCGCATGGTGGGACAGGTCACAGCGGTCGTGAGCTTCATGTGTGAGGTCGCCTGGGCGATCGCGCCGATCGTGGACCACACGAAGGCGCTGTGGCCCTGCTCGTCGTTCCAGGGATGAAAGTGGTCAGAGATCCACAGGCCCTCAAAGCCTGCCTGCTCGGCCATGCGAGCCTGCCTGACGAGCTCCCGTGGGCCGAACTCCTCGCTGGATAGGAAATAGCCGATTCTCACCTCAGGTCTCCTTCGATCGTCGCGTTCGCTGCTTTCTACCCGTCGAGACGAGACTCAATCGGCGTCGCGGCGCCGATTGCCACCGACAAGCGCTCCCGGGCGAGTGGGATGCGGGGAAAGCCTCAGGAGGGTCATCGCCGCCACCCCCGAATAGACATGGATGGCGGACGTTCCCGAAGGCGTGGTGCTGGAGCGCAGCCGCGATCTGGCCGGCCGAATGCACCATCCCTACTACCGCAGGCTGTTGTTGTGCTTGATCGCCGTCCTGCCGGTGTTGGCGCTGCTGGGAGTGTTCGGCCAGAAGCCGAGCACCGCGACCGTCGACGCGCAAGCGGCGAGACTCAGCGTGACCGCACCCGAGCGTCTGCGAAGTGGGCTGATCTTTCAGGTGCGCGTCGAAGTCCTCGCGCACCGCGGCATCCACGAACTGCAGATCGTCTTCGATCGTGGCTGGTGGGAGTCGATGAGCGTCAACTCGATCGTGCCCGAACCGACCGGCGAGGGCTCGCAGAACGGAAAGGTCATCCTCTCCTACGGCGCGCTGCCGGCCGCACAGACCCTGGCGGTCTGGATCTATTTCCAGGTTAACCCGACGAACGTCGGCAAGCGCCGCGAGGATGTCGGGATAACAGACGGCTCCACACCTTTGGCTGAGCTCCACCGATCCTTGACGATCTTCCCTTAGCTCATGGATCTCGTAATCCGCGCCACCGTCGTCTTCTTCTTCATCTTCCTGGTGACCCGCATCGTGGGGCGCCGCCAGCTCTCAGACCTCGAGCCGTTCGACTTCATCCTGCTCGTCGTCCTCGGCGATCTCGTCCAGCAGGGCATCACACAGAGCGACGAGTCGGTGACGGGCACGCTGATCGTCATCTCCACGATCGCCCTCCTCTCGGTAGGGGTCAGCTGGATCTCGTTTCGCTCCTCTCGAGCACGGCTGATCGCCGAGGGTGAGCCGATCGTGCTCGTGCAAGACGGACGCCCGATAGAGCGCAACCTGCGGCGGGAGCGCATCACGCTCGCAGACATCCAAGAGGAGGCCCGTCAAGCCCAGATCGCCTCGCTCGCCGATATCCATTGGGCGATCCTCGAGAACGATGGAAAGATCAGCTGCATCCCACGCAGCGACTAAGGAGCGAGGAGCGGCTAGGCTCGAGCGCGAGTGCGTGCAGCGCGCTTCGCGGCCTTGCTGCGTCGACGAGCCTTCTGCTTCCGCGTCCTCGCGGCCTTCTTGGCAGCCGCGCTGCGCTTTTGCGGTCCGTGCTGAAGCCGATCCTGGATCTCAGCGACTACCGACGCTAGATCCGCCATTGCACGCCGAGCGATCTTTGGGCTGCCAGCTCCATCCGTCGCACGAGCCACTTTACGCGCAAGCCCCTTGCGCACTCCCCGGGCGCGCAGGCTCTTACTCAGCTCCTTCTCACGTTTGCTCATCATGTCCTCCTCGAAAGTTTCGACTTCGGGCCCATAAGCTCATCAATCGATTACCCACAATGGCGACGGTCTCACACTTAGCTGCCCTTCTTATGATTCCTTCGGTCAGGGCGGCTGGCGTCGCTCAGGAGCTCGAGCACGGCTGCCTCGATGTGTTTGCGAACACGAGCGTCGGCGAGATCCGGCCCCTTTGAAGCCTTGAGCGCCTGGATGATCGTGACTCCCGCGTGGTAGCGGTCGATCACGCGCGGGTCGACGTAGGAGGCCCGACAGACAGCCGCAGTGTTGCCGAGATAGGTGGCTACTGTCTTGATCGCCTTGCTGACCTCCCGCTCCCGGCCCGCGCGACTCCTCTCGCTCTCCTTGGCACTAGCGAGCGCGACGGCTGCCAGCACGGTTGCGTTCCAGGTGCGGAAGTCCTTGGCGGTGAAGGCTCCCCTGGTGTGCTGCTTGAGGTAGGCGTTTACATCATCTGCATGTACCTCCGTCCATCGATTCGCCGTGCGGTAGGCGAGCAGCTGGGAGCCGCCGCGTCTGCGCTTGAGATTCGCGACGACGGCCAAGGCGTCATCGTCGGCGATCTCCTGTACGCGCCGCTGCCCGGACTTCGCTGGGAAATCGAAGACGAGCTCGTGTTTGCCGATCGTGACATGCTCGCGCAGCATCGTGGTCAATCCGAAGGACTCGTTGCGCTCGGCGTAGTCCTCTGAGCCAATGCGAAAGAATCCGAGGTCGAGCAGCCTTACCGCGCATGCGAGTAC
>JBAPMC010000315.1:0-12001 GCA_049278415.1 Solirubrobacteraceae bacterium | reverse complement strand
CAAGAAGGCGGGCTACTTCTAAATGCTCGCTATTTGGAGGGATGGCGCGCTGCGCGCGCATGGCGTTCTCTGCGCAATCACTGCGCCTGCTCCAGGGCGGGCAATCTTCCAATGACCCTCGACCTGCTCAGGTTCACGACCGCCGGCTCGGTGGACGACGGCAAGAGCACCCTGATTGGGCGGTTGTTGTACGACACCAAGCAGGTGTTCGAGGACCAGCTCGACCACGTGGCACAGGCCTCAGAGCGCCGCGGCGGCGAGGGCGCGCTCGACTTGGCACTGCTCACCGACGGCCTGCGGGCGGAGCGCGAGCAGGGCATCACGATCGACGTGGCATACCGCTACTTCGCGACCCCAAAGCGCAGGTTCATCATCGCCGACTGCCCCGGCCATCAGCAGTACACGCGCAACATGGTGACCGGCGCCTCGACCGCTGACTTGTCAGTGATCCTGCTCGACGCGCGCAAGGGCGTGCTCGAGCAGTCAAAGCGTCACGCCTTCATCAGCGCGCTGCTCGGCATCCCCCACCTGGTGGTTGCTGTCAACAAGATGGATCTGGTGGACTACTCACAGGCGCGCTTCGATGAGCTCGTGGCCGAGTTCGGAGGCTTCGCGGAGAAGCTGGTTGGCGAGCGGCGCGACATCGCCTACATCCCGATGTCGGCGCTGAACGGCGACAACGTGGTGGACCGCTCAGAGAGCATGGACTGGTATGACGGCCCGACGCTGCTCGATCTGCTCGAGCAGGTGGAAGTGGCTTATGACCACCCCTATGACACGCCCGCACGCTTTCCCGTGCAATGGGTGATTCGCCCCTCCGGACCGAACGGAAGCGACTACCGCGGCTACGCGGGCCAGCTCGCGAGCGGGGCCTTCCGGCCCGGTGACGAGGTGGTGGTGCTGCCCGGTGGCCAGCGCACGAGCATCGCCACAATCGACACATCTGAGGGTGAGCTGACCGAGGCGCTTGCCCCAATGTCGGTCACATTGCGGCTTACTGACGAGCTTGACATCTCCCGTGGTGAGACGATCTGCCGTCCCGAGCAGGCTCCAACCGTGGCACGTGAGCTGGAAGCGGACGTGTGCTGGATGACCGACGAGCCCCTGCGCAAGGGCGGGCGCTACATCGTGAAGCACACCACCCGCGAGGTGACGGCGATGGTGGATGAGCTGTGCGACCACATAGACGTGCACACGCTGGAGCGCGCTGAGGCGCCGCAAGAGCTCGCGCTGAATGACATCGGCAGAGTGCGCCTGCGCACAAGCGCTCCGCTCGTATTCGACCCATATGAGAGCAACCGCCGTACCGGCAGCTTCATCCTGATCGACGAGGCCTCCAACAACACGGTTGGGGCGGGGATGGTGTGCGCCGCAGTTTGAGGGCGCCAAAGCAGGACTCGCCAGTAGCTGGACGCACGTAGACGAGACGTTTACGATCGCGGCGGCTCTCGGCGGAGGACCGCGTATCGACTCTCCATCGACTAGGCTTGCGGCCGATGTTCTCAAAGGTCCTCGTAGCCAACCGCGGCGAGATTGCTGTGCGGATATTTCGTGCGCTTCGGGAGATGGGCATCTCCTCCGTCGCTGTTTATTCAGAGCTCGACCGCGACGCGCTGCACGCAGCAGGGGCCGACGAGGCTTACAACCTCGGGGACGGCCCGGCGGCCGATAACTATCTGAGCGTTGAGAAGATCCTCGACGTGGCCAAGCGCGCGGGCGCCGAGGCCATCCATCCGGGATATGGGTTTCTGGCAGAGAACGCGCCATTCGCCCAGGCGTGCGAGGACGCAGGGATCGTGTTCATCGGCCCACCGCCGAGCGCAATTGAAGCGATGGGCTCAAAGACGAGGGCGCGCGAGCTGATGCAGGCCGCGGGAGTGCCGATCGTGCCGGGGACCACCGAGGCGGTTGAGAGCGTTGCCGATGCGCTTAAGATCGCCAAGAAGGAGATCGGTTTCCCTGTCGCCGTCAAGGCAGCCGGTGGTGGCGGTGGCAAGGGCTTCCGCGTGGCGCTCACTGAGGACGAGCTCGAGGGCGCGTTCGAGGGCGCCAGCCGCGAGGGCGAGAAGTTCTTCTCCGACCCCACCGTGTACCTGGAGCGCTACCTCCCTGACCCGCGTCACGTTGAGGTGCAGATCTTGGCGGACGGTCATGGCAACGTTATTCACCTCGGCGAGCGTGACTGCTCGATCCAGCGACGCCACCAGAAGGTGATCGAGGAGTCTCCCGCCCCCGCCTGGGTTGTGGACGAGGAGATGCGGGCGCGCATCGGTCAGATAGGCGTGGAGGCGGCGCGCGCAGTGAGCTATGTGGGCGCCGGCACGATCGAGGGGCTGCTGCAGGACGGCGAGTATTTCTTCCTGGAGATGAACACCCGTGTACAGGTTGAGCATTGCGTGACAGAGATGACCACGGGCGTTGACATCGTCAAGGAAGGCATAAGGGCGGCCGCGGGCGAGAAGCTGTCCTTCGGCCAAGAGGATCTGCTGCTCCGCGGTCATGCGATTGAGTGCCGCATCAACGCCGAGGACGCCTCAAAGAGCTTTGCGCCTGCGCCCGGCAAGATCGGCGCCTACTCCGAGCCGAAAGGCCCGGGTGTGCGGGTTGACTCCGGTGTTGGCGCCGGTGGGGAAGTGTCGCCGATGTACGACCCGATGGTTGCCAAGCTGATCGTGTGGGACGCCGACCGTGAGCAGGCGACCAGGCGCATGCTGCGAGCGCTCGACGAATACGAGATAGAGGGTCTGAAGACCTTGATTCCGTTTCACAAGGCGTTGCTTTCAACCGAGCAGTGGGCGAAAGGCGAGACCTGCCGCGATCTGCTCGAGGATCGCACCTGGCTGAAGACGCTTGCCTTTGAGAAGCCCGCGAGGGCAAGCGACGATGAAGAGGAGCAGCCAACGGTCGAGCAGACCTACACGGTGGAGGTCTCAGGGCGGCGCTTTGACGTGAAAGTCGTTGGCGCGCCATTTGGCGGAGGCGTTGCTGCCAACGGCTCCTCACCCGCAGCCCCCAAGCGCTCCTCAAGGACAGGCAAATCCTCGAGCGCAGGCGGACCGGACATGCTCGAATCGCCGCTTCAGGGGAACATGTGGAAGGTGCTCGTCAAACAGGGTGACACGGTTGCTGAGGGCCAGATCCTGTGCATCATTGAGGCGATGAAGATGGAGAACGAGATCACCGCGCACAAGGCGGGCACGATCGCCGAGCTCCCGATTGCTGAGGGTGAGCCGATAGCTGCAGGCGCCCCGATCGCCACCATCAAGAGCGATCAAGCGCCAGCCGAGAGCTGAGCGCCGAGAGCGCCCCACGCCAACCAAGGCAACGGAGGACCCAGCATGTCAGCAGTGGACTACACAGCAGTGGCAGCCGGATTGAGCCAGGCGATCCCTTTCAACGTGCATCTTGGCCTCGAGACGATCACAGTCGCTGAGGATCACGGCGTGGTGAGGCTCCCGGACGACGAGGGCTTGTACAACCATGTCGGCTCGCAACACGCTGGCGGCCTGTTCTCGGCGGGCGAGGCTGCCTCAGGAGCGGCGTTCGTTGGCTCCTTCCTCGACATCATGGGCGAGATCACACCGCTCGCCGAGTCGGCGGAGATCGCCTATCGCAAACTGGCTAAGGGCGAGATCACCGCTACGGCTCGCTTCAGCGAGGATCGTGAGGAGCTCAGAGCGAAGCTCGCGGCTGACGGCCGCGTGCGCTTCCCGATCGCTGTGGAGTTGACCGACGCCGACGGCACGGTTGTGGCTGAGATGACCGTCAAGTGGTACGTGCGGCGTAACGACGCTGCACGCTGAGAGCCACCCCCTCTAGTGGTCTGAGCTCCTCCAGCTGAGGCTTCGCCCTTCCTCGACCGATCCCCGGGGAGGTCCTAGGGGGACAGCGCTCGGGCGACGTTCTCTGCGTGGATGGCACGCTGCGCGCTGGTGCGGCGTCCGTCCGGCAACTCCGCGGCAGCGCCCCTCTCACGCAGGGCGAGGAGATAGGCGCGGTCCTCCTCGAGAGCTCTCAGCGCGCGTGCGGAGTCGAGCACAGGCCCGTGTCCCGGCACGATGTGCTCGGCTGTGGAGATGAGCGGTTGCAGGCGCTCCAGCGTGGCTAGATAGTCATCGACCGAGCCGCCCTCGCCCAGCACCGGGATCTCTACCGCTGACAAGTAGTCGCCGGCTACGAGCACACCTGCCCAAGCTATCCAGATGGCCATCCCGTCGGCTGTGTGGCCCTCGGCGGGATGCAACGCCAGCTCATGCGCTCCGATCTCGCAGCTTCCTGGCACGTCAAGCGCTTGCACGGACCCGAGCGCAAGCGGTTTGGCGCGCTTGACGTAGTGCTGCTCATCGAAGGCTCGCAGCTCGCGCTGGGGGGCGCCCGGCGTGGCGCGCATCCGCTCCGCGCTCGTCTGGGGACAGCCAACGGCGGCTTCTGGAAAGGCAAGGCGTCCGAGCAGGTGATCCCAATCTGCGTGCGTCACAAGCAACCCGCTGGGAGCCGGAAAGCGTGCCTGCTCGAGCAGCGCCGGCAGGATCTCGAGCTCGTCGGGCAGGATTGGCGAGTCGATCACGAACGCCTCATCCCCATGACTAGCCTCCCCGGCGACCCTCACCACCACGGGATTGCTGGCGCTTGGGACATCGACGCTCGCTGCACCACGAACGATCGTGCAGGTGGTCTGCCAGATGCGGCTGGTCGCTACGAGAACATCGGCGTGAAGCGAGACAACGCGCACTTATTGGCGTTTCCGAGGCGAATCCCGACGGCCGGCCGGATACTCAGCTGATCCCGAGCAACTTGGCGGCCTCGCGCAAGTTGGGCACTTCCGCGGTTGGCTTGCGCTGCGAGGAGTCGAGCGTCTGCTTGTTGCGGTTGGTCCAGATCACGGGGATGCGCTGCTTGACGCACGGAGACACGTCGGAGTGGTGACTGGCGGCGACGTGCACCCAGCCCTTCTTGGAGCCAAGGCGCCTGGCGCACTCAACGAAGTGGGCGGGGTCGGGCTTGTAGGAGCGGACCTGCTGGGCTGTAACGACGAGGTCGAAGTCCATCGGCATGTGCCGGCGGGTCTGCCCGAGCAGCTTGTCGTCTATGTTGGAGATCAGGCCGAGCTTGTGCTTCTTGGCGAGCTTGGTGAGCTGGGTGGCGGTCTCCTTGAACGGCTTCCAGCGCTGCACGGAGTCCGGCAGGAAGCCCGAGCGGGACGGTTCGAGTTTCCACTCGAGCCGCTTGGCGATCTCGATGGCGGTGCGCCGCAGCACCTCGGCGTAGAGCTCGTAGGAGCCGGCCTCGATTTCCTGGGAGATCTCGTGGAAGAGCGGGATCAAGACGTTGCGGTCGATCTCGAACCCGTCGCGCTCGGCCTCCTTGGCGAAGGCCTCATAGATGCCGGTCTCCCAATCGATCAGGGTGCCATAGACGTCGAAGGTGACGAAGGTGATGTTCTTTGGGATCGGCACGGGCGCGCATTATGCCTTGCCTGCCGTCAAGCGCGCGTTGCGCCATGCCTTTGCCACCCTCCAAGGGGCCTTTGCGCCACTGTGGCCGCCTTACCGCGCCAGGCGGCGCGCAGCGCGCGCCGGACTCCGTTTCGGCTAGAGTCTCGCGCCGCATGGACCTGCTCGAGTACCAAGGCAAGCAACTGTTCGCCAGACACGGCTTGGAGGTGTCGGCCGGCAGGGCTGTAACCACCGTCGAGGACGCTGTGGAGGCCGCGAGGGAGGTTGGCTACCCCGTGGTTGTCAAGGCGCAGGTGTTGATCGGCGGGCGCGGTAAGGCTGGCGGCGTGAAGCTCGCCGACGACGAGGCGCAGGCGCGTGAGCATGCGCAGAACATCCTTGCGATGGATATTCGTGGCCACACGGTGCGCACAGTGTGGATCGAGCACGCCAGCGACATCGCCACCGAGTACTACGACTCAGTGCTGCTCGACCGCTCAGCCAAGCAGCCGCTCGTGATCTTCAGCGTTGAGGGTGGCGTGGAGATCGAGCAGGTTGCAGAGCAGAGCCCGGAGAAGCTCGTTCGCCATCACGTGGATGCGCTTGCCGGCCTATCCCGTGAGGAGGCGATTGAGATCGCCACCAAGGGCGAAGCCGACAGCGATGTGATTGAGGGTGTGGCCGATGCGCTGGTGGCTCTGTATGAGGTGTGGTTGGCCGAGGACGCCACACTCGCCGAGATAAACCCGCTGATTGTGACCCCGGAGCGCCAGGTGAAGGCGCTCGACGCGAAGGTGTCGCTCGACGGCAACGCGCTCTATCGCCATCCGGAGAACCAGGAGCTGTCAGACAGCGAGAACGAAGACCCGATCGAGCGCAGAGCCAAGGAGCAGGGCGTTCAGTACGTCAAGCTCGACGGCGACATCGGCATCCTCGGCAACGGCGCCGGTTTGGTGATGTCCACGCTCGACGTGGTGGCGCAGGCAGGCGGAGCGCCCGCGAACTTCCTCGACGCCGGTGGTGGCTCGGACGCCGCCAAGATCAAGCAGGCGGTTGAGCTGATCCTTGCCAACGACGCGGTGACCGCTGTGCTTTTCAACATCTTCGGCGGTATTACGCGCTGTGACGAGGTCGCCAAGGGCCTGATTGCGGCGTTCGGCGACATCAAACCGAATGTCCCTTTTGTGGTGCGTCTGGATGGCACGAACGACGTTCAGGGCCGCGAGCTGCTGCAGGAGGCTGCACTGCCAAACGTGCACGCCGCCAGAACCATGAACGAGGCGGCCGAGAAGGTTGTGGCGCTTGCAGCCGAGAGCACGGGTCGAGCCGCCTGATGCCCACCAAGACCAAGAACGCGGGAGCAGCCGCCTGATGTCGGTTCTCGTAGGCGAGAGCACACGACTCGCAGTCGCCGGGATCACCGGTCGCGAGGGCTCGTTCCACACGCTCAACAACCGTCGTTACGGCACGAACGTGGTGGGCGGCGTGACGCCCGGCAAGGGTGGCCAGGACGTCGAGGGCATCCCGGTGTTCGACAGCTGGGAGCAGGCTGCCGCTGAGGTGCAGCCGAACACGGCGATGATCTTCGTACCGCCGCGATTCGCGGCCGACTCGATCCTCGAGGCCGCTGCGGCAGGCGTGGAGCTTGTGATTGCGATCACAGAGGGCATCCCCGCACATGACGAGTTGCGCGTGTACAACACGCTGAAGCGAGACCATCCGGGCACGCGCCTGGTGGGCCCCAACTGTCCCGGCATCCTCTCGCCCGGCAAGGCCAACGTGGGGATCATCCCCGCGTCCTTCTTCAAAGAGGGCAACGTCGGCGTGGTGTCGCGCTCGGGCACGCTCACCTACCAGATTGGCAACGAGATCGCCCAGGCTGGCTTCGGTTGCAGCTCGATCGTGGGTATCGGCGGTGACCCGGTGCCTGGCTCGTCGTTCGTGGACATCATCGAGCTCTTCGAGGGCGATTCGCAGACCGAGCTGATTGTGCTGTCTGGTGAGATCGGGGGATCTGCCGAGGAGGAGGCCGCCGAGTACATCTCAGAGTCGGTCAGCAAGCCCGTGGTGGCTTATCTCGCCGGCTTCACCGCTCCGGCCGGCAAGCAGATGGGCCACGCAGGAGCGATCGTGTCCGGCTCCGCCGGTACCGCTGCAGCCAAGGCGCTCGCACTCGAAGCAAAGGGCGTGCGTGTTGGGCGCACTCCGACAGAAGTTGCGGAGATCGCAATCGAGATCCTGGGTGGAGTAACCACCGAGCGACAATCCACACCCCCTTCGGGGCACACGGGCGGATCACCGCTCGGCCAGCAGCTACGCTAAAGCGGTGGACCAGGAGGTCGCAAAGACGCTGGGAGAGTTGGAGCTCAAGCTCCAAGAGCTCGAGCACGAGCTGACCACGATCGGCCACCACGAAAAGCCAGCCGAGCCGCAAGCGCCGGGGAAGCTGGTTGACGAGGCTGTCGAGCACCGCAACAGCGGCGAGATCGACACCGAGGCGAGCCTCGAGGAGCAGGCGGTTGCTGACGGCGATGGGTTCGGTGGGCCTCCGGTGTTTGGAGGCGAGGAAGTTCCAGCACAAGCCGGCGCGACGATCGAGCGCGACTGGACGGTGCAGGCCCGCGAGACGGCTTACGGCGAGATACCCACACCGCCCTCCCCACCACTGCCACCGCCACAGTCGCCCCCATCAATGGCGTGGCCGCCACCTCCGTCGACACCGCCGGGGCCGCCCTTTTCCTCCCCGCCACCTGGGATCACTCCACCCTCCACACCCCCGGCGCCGCTCGCTCCCTCCACACCACCGGGCGCTACTCCACCCTCCACACCGCAAGAGACGCTCTCACCCTCGAGCCCGCCCGGTATGCATCTTCCATCCTCATCGCCGGGTTCGCACTTCCCACCGCCAGACCGACCCGATCCCCGCCGCCCAGCAGCGGTGGAGGAGAACCAGTCGATAGACCTAGCTGAACTGGTTCGCTTCCGCGACAAGCTGGCAAGCACCATGGATGGGCTGATCGAGGAGTACAGCCGGCTGCTCTCCGTGGATGCCCCGTCTCGTTCGCGCTCGGACGCCTGACGCTCGACGCCCCGGCGTTCATCTACGAATCCGCATAAGCTAGCTCGCCATGTCAGCTTCCACGATCTCATTCGCCCGCGGCGCTCCCTCGCTTGACATCGTCGACGTGCAGGGCCTCAAGGACGCGGCGTTGCGCGCGTTTGAGAGCGACCCAGCGGGGACAACTGCATATGGGACCTCGATCGGATACCCGCGACTGCGAGCGTGGATCGCCGACCGTCATGGCGTGCAGCCGGAGCGCGTGCTCGTGACGAACGGCTCGATGCAAGCCGACGCGTTCCTGTTCGAGCAGCTCGTGAGCGACGGCGATGACGTGATCGTGGAGCGCCCCACCTACGACCGCACGTTGCTGTCGTTGCGCGGACGCGGTGCAAAGGTTCATGCGGTTGAGCTGCAGACAGACGGGATCGACACGGAGGCGCTTGCCGGCCTGCTCAGCGGGGGCGCCGGGGTGAGAGCGAAGCTGGCTCATATCATCCCGAACTTCCAGAACCCGGCGGGCTACACGCTGTCCTTGGCTAAGCGAGAAGCTCTCCTGAAGCTGGCGGCCGAGCACGACTTCCTCATATTCGAGGACGACCCTTACGTGGAGCTGCGCTTCAGCGGCGAGAAGCTGCCCACGATGCTCTCGCTCGACCCCGAGCGCGTTGTGTACGCCTCTTCGTTCTCAAAGACAGTGTGTCCCGGGATTCGCGTTGGCTATCTCGTGGGGCCAACCGAGCTGATTGCGCAGATCGCCAAGCTGGCCACCAACACGTACATATCGCCGAGCATGGTTTCGCAGTCGATCGTGTACGAGTTCTGTGCCTCTGGGGCAATCGACCGCTCGATCGAGACGGTCAGAACCGCCCTTGCAAAGCGTGCGTTGACCTTGGAGAAGGCGCTGCAACGCGACCTGCCAGAGGCCGAGTTCGTTACTCCGGAGGGCGGCTATTTCATGTGGGTGACGCTGCCCGAGGGCACCGACGTGAATGCTTTGCTCGGCGTTGCAGGCGAGCTGGGGGTGGCGTTTGTAAAGGGCGCCGACTTCCTGCTGGAGGGCGGCGAGAACACGCTGCGCCTCGCCTACTCAGGCGTGACGGTCGAGCAGATCGACGAGGGCGTAGGCCGCCTCGCCGAAGCCTATAGGTCGCTTCCAGCTCGATAATCCCTATCGACTGACGTCGATGGGAAACTTAGGGAGATGGCTAGCGGCCGTATCTCTGGCCCAATACGAGCTGCTCGGGAAGCGCAGTGCGTGGGGGTGGGGACGGGTCGGCCGTGACGGAGACCGTCTCGGCGACGCTCGGTGTGAGGATGCAGCGCGAGCCGTCCGCGCCTTCCACGACCACCTGCTCGTCGTCGTGGGTCACAAGCGTGCCCTCGAGCCCCGGCTCGATGCCGGAGGCCTTCAGGTAGCGCAACAGGTCCTCAGCCTCGTTCTCAAAGCGCAGGATGCGCACCGAGGCGCCAACCTCCACATCGGCAAGCGGTACGCCTGCCAGTCGCGCGCCGGCGACGATTGGGTGGCCATGAGGGCAGGTCTTGGCGTCGCCGATCGCGGCGAGCATGCGCTCCTCGAGCACTGGGGACATGGCGTGCTCGAGGCGCTCAGCCTCCTCGTGGACCTCGTCCCATGGCACGCCTAGCACGTCGGTGAGGAAGCGCTCAATCAGACGGTGGCGGCGTACGATGCCCTCTGCGTGCTCGGCCCCTGTGGAGGTGAAGGCGATCGCCCGATCCGCACCGCGCGTGATGTAGCCGTCGCGCTCGAGCCGCCCCACCATCTCGTGGACCGTGGGCGCTGAGAGTTGCATCGCGCGGGCGATGTTGGCGCCGGTCATCGGTAGGCCAGCCTCGTGCAGCCAGAAAAGGATCTGCAGGTACTCCTCCTCTGCCACAGTCGCGGTTGCGACGCCCTGCTCGCTCATCTCACCAGCGTATCTGGTCGGTGTAGAAGCCGAATGGCTGCCGACTCGTGGCGTCCGCCAAAGAGCTCAACTTCGCTTGACGCCGTGCTGGGATCGGGCCATCGGATAGGGAGGGTTGAAGAACGCATAAGGCGGGGTAGAGAAGCCCTGAGTCAAAAGAATGCAAACGAAGGGGAAGGCATGACTACAGATAAGAGCGTGGACGAGGGCAAGGGCCGCCTGAAGGAGGCGGCCGGCAGCCTGAGCGGCGATGACGAGCTGAAGAACGAGGGCAAGGCGGACCGAGCGAAAGCGTCGCTTAAGGACAAGGTGGACAAAGTGGCCGATAAAGCCAAGGGCGCGCTGGATAGGAGCGGGAAATAACCATGGATCTACTTCTACTTCTGATCATCGTTTTGATCATCCTCAGCATTGCGGGTGGCGCCTTCGTGAACCCGCTCGTACTGTTGCTGCTGCTCGTCGTGGTGTTCCTGTTCATGGGTCCTTATCGCGGGCGCAGAAGCCGCCTTTAGCTTCAGCTCGAGAGCTGATCGATGGTGCAGTCGCTGGCGCGCTTGTCATCGCGCCAGCGCTTGAGCTTTGCGCCGTGGCGGATGCGCCCTGCGGAGACGTGATCGAAGTCGATCTCAACGACGAGCTCGGGGCGCAGCCCCACCCACTCGAGGTCGCGACCTGCGCTCCAGCGGCTCGGCTCGGCTGTGCCACGCTCACCCGTCTCGTATGAAGCGAAGAAGTCAACGAGATCGCGCTTGGCCTTCGCAGTTAGACCGGAGCAGTGGCCCACCACGCGCAGCTCGTCGGCGTCATAGAGGCCGAGGATCAGCGCGCCAACGGTGTTCTCCTCCTTGCCGGGACGCCAGCCGACGAGGACGGCGTCGATCGTGCGAATGCGCTTGACCTTGACCATCCCCTTGCGCTCTCCCGGCAGGTAGGGAGCGGAGCGCTCCTTTGCGATAGCGCCCTCCGCTCTCTGCAACCAGCGCTCGGCCTGCTCGAGGGTGTCTACCGACACCATCAGCTCAACCGGCGCTCCGTCGAAGCCCTCGCCCCCGAGTAGGCGCTCAAGACCGGCGCGGCGCTGCTCAAACGCTTGCTCGAGCAAGGAGCGATCGTCTTGTGCGAGCAGGTCGAAGGCGATGAACACAGCTGGGGTCTCGGCTGCGAGACGCTCAACGCGCGAGGCGGCAGGGTGAACGCGTTGTCCGAGCGCGTCGAAGTCCTCGCGCCCATCCTGGCCGCGCACGACGATCTCCCCGTCGAGCACGTAGCGACCCGGCGGGAATGTCAGCTCCGGGAAGTAGCGGCCGAGAGCCTTGCCATTGCGCGACTGCAGGAACACGTCGGCGCCGTCAACGAAGGCGATGCAGCGAAACCCATCCAACTTGACCTCATAAACGTAATCCTCCCCGGCGGGGAGCTCCTTGCGCGAGAGCGCAAGCTCTGGCTTGAGGGGCGGGGTGAGAGGGAGGCTCATCGCTCGCGTGCGCGGCTCGGTTGCACACGTCGCGGCTCGCCGGTCTGCTTGCGGAAGTGGGGCGGCCAGGGAGCGTCGCCGAGCCCCTCGCGCTCGTCGCGCG
>JBAPMC010000314.1:0-9810 GCA_049278415.1 Solirubrobacteraceae bacterium | reverse complement strand
GCCTGATCGCCGTACTGGGCGCATCCGCCCTGCTTGCCGCCGGCTGCGGCAGCTCGAGCAAATCCTCGAGCACCACATCCGCCGCCGCCACCACGCCGACGACAAGCGAACAGAGCACAACCGCCGCAGCCACCACCACCACACCCGCTACGAGCACAGCCACAATAGTTACCGTCAAGCACGCCAGCAAACTCGGCACGATCCTCTCGGCCGGCTCAAAGAAACTGACCGTGTACATGTTCGAGGGCGACAAAGGCGCCTCCTCGAGCTGCTCAGGCGAATGCGCGACGGTATGGCCGCCCGTCACCACCAGTGGCGGTGCAACGGCCTCCGGCGCTGCGAAGTCTGGGGATCTGGGCACCATCACACGCTCGGACGGCACCACCCAAGTGACCTACAAGGGTCACCCGCTCTACTTCTTCGCCAAGGACAAAGACTCCGGCGACGCCTACGGCGAGGGAGTTCACGGGTTCGGAGCCGACTGGTATGTGCTCGCTCCGAGCGGAAGCAAGGTCGACGACTCCTGAGGGCTAAGAACGGCCTCGGGGCGGGGCGGGTCGCGGCGGGGGAGGCTGGCTCCCCGGTCGGCCCGCCCTGACTTCTGGTCAGTGCACGACGCCTAGGTCAGTGCGCGACGCCTAGCCTCTGGTCAGTGCACAACGACCTTGCCCACCATGCCTTCGGAGACGTGAATCGTGCACTTGTAGTTGAACGTGCCGGCTTTGGTGAAGCGCACGCTGAACGAGCCTTTCCCCATCGTGCGCGATTTGAAGCCTTTGCCGGTGACGTTGTGTTCGTTGCCTTTGTCCTGCCACAGCCACGTCACCGTGTCGCCGCGTTTGATGCTCAGCGCAGCCGGGTGGAACCTGATGTGCGAAAGCGTCACCGTGTGGCTGCTTGCGCTGTGGCCGGTCCCTGTTGCGAGCGCCGGAATCGCCGTGCCCGTTGCGACGGCGAGCGCCGCCAGCGCGCCAACAAGTGTTCGTACTCTCATGTCGAGACTCCTCTCTGAGGACTGTCCTTCTCCGAGGACTGTCTGTGCTGTCGCTAACCGAACAGACTCCGCGGGGGCGTCGGACCTTCCCGTTTAGGCGGCGTGCGGCTTCTCGCTACCCCAGCTGGCGAGGCTCAGGAGTGTGCGAGCGCTCACGTTGTAGCCCGACACGACGCACAAGTGACCCCCACGTCGCCACGTCACAACTGTCGCGCCATCATGGCTGAGCACGCGGTAGGACACGCCCCATCGCTGGACCACCGTTCCACCACGCACTGCAGGAGCTGGCCCGGAGGCGATTGCATAGCCAACTCGCCCGCCGCCGGCGCTTGAGTAGAAGATGGTGGTCACTGAGCGTCCGGCGAGCTGGTCGGTGCGTGCACCGCTGCTGCGCCAGCCAAAGCGCTCCTTCCAGTAGGGGAAGGAAACCCCGCCGACGGCTGCAGCCAATTGGGCGCGATGCGCTTTGCTCTCAGCGGGCGCTGGCATCGTCGCTTGACTCAGTGTGAGCGCCGCAGTCTGCTGCACGCTGAGCCCGGATGATCCACTCCCGCCGGAAAAGCCGATCGCGATTACAACCGCCACGAGCGCTGCCGCCGCGGCGACAGCGGCGAAGCCGATGCGCGGCGTCGCAAAGCTGCGCTTGCGGCGAGTAGGCGCCAGCGCCCTAACGCGACGATGCAGCGACGCGGGCGCTCGAACGTCCACGGCGGCTGTAAACTGGACCGCACGCCGCTGCTCCGCCAGGGCGCCTTGCAGCTCGCTCGAGCCGCGTACGCGCTCGAGCGCCTGCTCGCGACGCTCTGGCGCGAGCGAGCCATCGGCAAGTGCGGCCAGCTCGTGCTCTATGTCTCTCGGCAGATCGGTCATAGGTGTCCCTGCTCAGCAAGACGCTCATGCGGCGTGGAGCCTTCCCGCGTGGGCGAGAACTTCTTCTGCGGCTTCTGATGCTCCTCTGCAGGAAGGCTGCTTCGGCTCTGTTCGGCAGGAGGGCCAACGGTCTTTAGGGAAGCCTCTCCCTTATCTGCCTGTGGACCCTCTGAGAGCATCTGGGCGACCTGGCGACGGGCCCTGAACAGGCGCGTGGTGATGGTCGCCTCACGTGTGCCCAGCGCACTCGCGGCTTCACGATAGGACAAGCCGAGGATGTCCACTGCTACAAGCGCCAGGCGGAAGTCATCCGGCAGCTCAGCCACCGCCGCATACAACTCCTGCACATCCAGTGCGCTCTCAGGCTGGGAGGTCGGCTTGAGGTCTGCAGCAACCACATCCTCGAGTGACACGTTCGTCACCGGTCTGCGCGAAGCCGTGCGCCGCGAGCTGAAGAACGTATTGCGCAACACTCGCATCAGATACGCGAGATCGTCGTCGCCACGTAGCAAGCGTGGCTTTGAGAGCACTCGCGCAAACGTGTCCTGTACGAGGTCCTCCGCGTCCTCGCGCGAGCCGCACAACGCCCACGCCGCGCGATAGAGGCGGTCTATGTGCCGTGTGAGCGACTGCGGGTCCAGGGCGCGCATTGGCTTTACATGCTCGAGCGCGAACCCGGCGAATGGTCGCAGGCGTCGGTCGAGGCGATCTTGCGACTGTAGCGCCCCCCGCGCCGCCCGTGCGGGGCGAGTGAGAGACACGTATTGCGTCGGGGGAAGGATCAGCGCTCCTCGGCGTCTTGACGAGTGAGGCGTGCCGAGTGGCGGTTTCGATGGCCGCGGTAGCCGCAACCGGCGCGTCTCGGGGGGCAGCAGCTGAATTGGCGGCACGTGAACTACAAGGGAGAGAGGCGGGTTGAGATCATGAGACTGCGTCGGCGCTACGTTCCACTGCTAGTTGTGCTCGGTCTCGCTGCGGCGGTGCTTCCAGCCCTTGCGAGCTCGGAAACAAGTCCCACCGTCAATGCGGTCAATACGAGCACCGGTGGCCTCTACTCCGAAGAACACCACTCCTGGTCTCCCTCACAGGTGTCGGTTGGGGCCGGCGGCGTCGTGACGTTCAGCAACTCCAGTGAAGTGCCCCATGGCGTCGAATGGCGCAGTGCGCTCAAGCCGACCTGCGAAGAAGGCGCCGGCAAGGTGCCCGTAGGCACAACCGCCGCCGCGTCCGCCACCAAATGGAGCGGTAGCTGCACGTTCTCGCAAGCCGGCACCTACACCTTCTACTGCACGGTCCACGGACCGGAAATGACCGGCACGATCACGGTGAGCCCAGATGGCGCCACCACGACCACCATGACCACGAATCCCACTACAACGACCCCAGGCGGGCCGCCCCCTGAAACTGAAGTCCTATCCGGCTCGCCGCTGGTGGGGAGCCCATCGCTTCGCTCCAGTCAGCACGGCACGTCGGTGCACGGCTCGCTCGACATATCCAAGGCCGGAGCGGGTGGTCGCCTCGAGGTCGAACTGCTCACGAACAGCACTTCGCTGGGAAAGACCAAGCACAGCACGCGCATATCGGTTGGTCGGTTCATACGCAGCTCGCTGCCAGCCGGCCAGCAGTCCTTCTCAGTGAAGCTCAGCGCCAAGGCGAAGCGGGCGCTCAACCGCCATCACCGCCTCGCGCTGACCGTGAGGATCGTGCTCACCCCCTTGCACGGCAAACCGACAACGCTCACCCGATCCGTGATCCAGCACGGCTGACAAAGAGAGGTTGAGGGAGATGATGAGATTGCCCAAGCGCTACGCGTTGTTGGCAGTGCTGCTGGGATTGGTTGGGGCGACGCTTCCCGCTATCGCCAGCTCTGAACCGACTCCGGTGGATGCGGTCAACGAACCGGTCATTGGACCCTATCCCGAAACTCACCGGTGGTCGCCGGCGCAGGAGACGGTGATAGCCGGCGAAGCGGTGACGTTTCGCAACTCGACCGAAGTGCCCCATGGCGTCGAATGGCGCAGCACAGTCAAGCCAACCTGCGAAGAAGGCGCCCACCAGGTGCCCGTTGGCATTGTCGGCGCTGAGAAATCCGGGACCGAATGGAGCGGCAAGTGCACGTTCTCACAGGCCGGCGCCTATACCTATTACTGCACCGTTCACGGAGCCGCGATGAGCGGCACAATCACCGTAAAAAACCCGGGCGAACCGACAGTTACCAGCGGAACGGTGGCATCGGTGACGGAAACCACCGCAACGCTCAACGGCACGATTGACCCGAACGGAAAAGCAACTACCTATCGCTTCAACTATGGAACGAGCGCAAGCTACGGGCAACAAACACCCGAAGAACCGATCGAAGGAAGCGTAGAAAAGCCTGTGTTGGCTGCCATCAGCAAACTGGCGCCGGGCACGACCTACCACTACCAGCTCGTGGCCAAGGATGGCGCTGCCACGATCCCCGGAGCGGATCGCACATTCACCACTCTCTCCCCACCGGGGCCGCCCACCGCCACCACCGGTCCAGCGAGTGCTTTGAGCGAAACCGAAGCGACGCTCAAAGGCGTCGTCAACCCCGACGGTGAGCCGACCGAGTACTTCTTCGAATGGGGTACCACCAGCAGCTATGGTCATCTCACAAGCGAACTGCCCGCAGGTGAAGATCACAATGGGCACTCCGAGTCCGCCACGTTGACCGGACTGGCAGCCGGCACGGTCTATCACTTCAAGCTGGTTGCAAAGAACGCCTCAGCGCCATCATCCGGTGTCGACGGTGAATTCAAGACGCTTTCAACGCCATCTGCTCTACCACCGCCGTCGCCACCAATAACGACGATTGTCCCGCCGCCGACAATCACACAGCTGCTCACGCCGCCGCCTTTGAAGCCGAATGAGGCTCCCCTGTCCAGCTCCGCGCTGGTTGGAGGCACGCTGAAGCTCACAGCTCCGCGGCACGGCTCGTCCCTGCGCGGGTCGATCGAGGTCGCTCTGGCAGGCGCCGGTGGGCGCCTCGAGGTCGATCTCTTCGCTAAGGGCTCCTCGCTTTCAAGCGCCCGAGGCTCGGGCTCCAAGTCGGTGCGCATCGGTCGCCTCCTGCGCCAGTCGGTGTCAGCGGGGAAGGTGTCCTTCTCGCTGGCATTGACAGCTCAAGGCAAGCGGGCGCTTGCGCATCGTCACTCACTGCCGGTCACGGTAAAGATCGTTCTCACGCCGACGCAAGGCGGAGCGGTGACGGTTACGCGGAGCGTCACATTGCGTGCCTGAGCGGGATACTCACAGCGCTCCGGGGCGAGAGTACTCAAGCGCCCCCCCGAGCGCGGATGCTCAGGCTGTAGCTCGAGTTGGCAGCCACTCTGCCGGCAGGGTGCCCGTCGGCACCTCGCCCGCTTGCGGCTCAAACCAGCGTGTGAGGCCCTGGGCGGGGTGGCTTTCAATCATCGGGCGCACGTCGAGGATCGTCATCAACAGTCGAATGGCGCTGCCAATCTGCAGGTCGGCGGCATTCGGCTGCTCGCCGCCAAGCACCCCGTCTGCGATCCACGCGTCTATGTGGTCGAGCTGGGCGGGCAGCGCCGCCAGGTCCGCCTTGGCTTTGCTGTCATCTGCCTTGTTGCGTCGCGCCATCAGCTTCGCCGTGAGTGGCAGCGCAGGGCGCATCAGCGCGCGCGGGAGTGGCAGCTTTGCGTCGCCCGCATAGCTCTCCATGCACGCCGGCATCAGCAGGAACGCTGCGTCCAAAATGCGTCGCGGCACCGCCTGCAGCACCTCATCGCCCCAGCGCTCGGCCTCCAATACGCGCGCACGTGCAACCGCGTCTGAGAGCTGCGGCAACAGCGCCGGCTCAGGCTCGAGCGTGTCGAGGCGGCGCATGATCGTGCGCGAGCCCGCCAGTCGCTCCCCATCGATGCGCAGACCCGGCACCGTGTTGCCGCCGTAGCGCAGCGGCCCCATGACCAACTGGCTCAGCGGCAGGAGATCCACGCGCTCGTAGTCGATCGACTTCAGGCGCAACGCCACCTCCACCGCTGCACATGGATGGGAGCCCGGCACGGCGTAGAGCTTTACCTTCACGCTGCGAGCATAATCCCCCGCCATGCTTCTTGTCGTTGACGTCGGCAACACCCAAACCCACTTTGGAACTTTTCGTGGCGAGGATCTCCTCGAGCACTGGCGTTTTGCCACCGTACGCGAGTCCACCGCCGACCAGCTCGGCGCCGCGCTCGGCAACCTGCTCGAGCTGCGCGGCGTCTCCTTCAAGGACATCTCCGCGTCGATCATCTCCTCCACTGTGCCTCACCTCGAGCCGGAATGGACCGCCATGGCCGAGCGCTACCTCTCGCAGGAGATGCTCGTCGTAGGGCCCGGCTTGAAGACCGGCATGGCAATCCGCTACGACAACCCACGCGAGATCGGCGCCGACCGGCTCGTCAACGCGGTTGCCCTGCGCGCACGCTTCGGTGGGCCCGCCGTCTGCGTGGATTTCGGCACAGCCACCACCTTCGACGTGATATCCGCCGCTGGCGAGTACATCGGCGGCTCGCTGATGACCGGCATCGAGATCTCGCTCGACGCTCTCACCGAGCGCGGCGCCCGCCTGCCGAAGGTAGAGCTCGCGCCGCCCAAGAGCGTGATCGCCAAGAACACGATCGATGCGATCCGCTCTGGCGTCGTCTACGGCTACGCCGGCGCCATCGACGCGATCTTGCGCCGTCTCTATGACGAGCTTGGCGGGCACGCCGACGTGATCGCAACCGGAGGGCTCTCGCGCCTCGTGGTCGCATTCACCGAGGAGATCGAGGAAGTGGACGACCTGCTCACGCTCACCGGGCTGCGCCTCATCCACGAGATGAACAGCCCCTAGGCAAATCGCCCGATCGGCAGCCACCGCCGCGCGAAAATCGCGGGAACGACCCCAAATCCTCACAATAATGGGCCTATGGCAATTCAAGCCCGCCTGACAGACCCCTGGAAGCTCGGCCCGCTCGCGGTCCCCAATCGAGTGATGCTCGCGCCGCTGGCAGGCATCGGCAACTGGTTCGTGCGCCTCCAGGCAAAGCGCTATGGCGCGGGATTGGCGGTCTCAGAGATGGTCTCGAGCCACGCCATCTTTCACAGCAACGAGCGCACCTGCGTGGAGATGCTGCGGATCGATCCACGCGAGCGGGAGACGGGTCCCGTCTCGATCCAGCTGTTCGGCCAGGACCCAGCGGTGATGCGCGTTGCGGCAAAGGTGGTGGCGCAAGCCGGCGCCGACGCGATCGACCTGAACATGGGTTGTCCCGTGCCAAAGGTCTGCAAGACAGGCGCCGGCGCCGCGCTGCTCGACAACCCCGACGTGGCTGTAGCGGTGGCGAAGGCCGCCCGTGAAGGCAGCGGTCTGCCGGTGACGGTCAAGCTGCGCTCTGGCAGGCGCCCGGGGGACACGAGCGGGTTCGAGCTGGCACGTCGACTTGTAGAGGAGGCGGGTGTGGCGGCGATCGCCTTCCACCCGCGCTCGGCAGCCGTCCACCACAAAGGCGTACCCGACTATGAGCTGGCCGCCCGCCTCGTGCAGTCGCTCGACGCGCCAGTGATCCTCACAGGCGGGCTCGCCGACGCCGAGCGTACGCTCGCGGCCTTCAACCAGACAGGTGCAACAGCCGTGATGCTCGCCCGCGGCTCGCTCGGCAACCCGTGGCTTTTCGAGCGGCTGCTCGGAGCACGCGAGAGTGAGCCCACGCCCGCAGAGGTGCTGCAGGAGCTCAACTGGACGATCGATTGCGCGATCGAGCACCTGGGGCTACAGCGGGCGACTCGCTACCTGCGCAAGTTCTACCCGTGGTACGTGGCGCGACTGGGCCTCCAGAAGGCGCAAGCGAAGGTTCTGGGAGAGTCCCTGCAGAGGGCCCCAACGCTCGAGGACGCTCGCTATACTGCTGCGCTCGCCGCGCCCCAACGGGCGGCGATTCCCGCTTGAAGGGCGGGGTTTTTCGCCGCCCCGTCAAAAGCCAACCTGCCACCCACCGAGGGTCACATGCCGAAGGACGTCATCCTCACCCCTGAAGGTCTTGAGAAGCTCAAAGACGAGCTCGAGCTGCTGTCCACCGCCAAGCGCCGTGAGGTCGCCCAGCGGATCAAGGAGGCACGCGAGTTCGGAGACATAACCGAGAACTCCGAGTACGACGACGCCAAGAACGAGCAGGCGATGCTCGAGAGCAGGATCGCCACGCTGCAGGAGAAGCTGCGCATGGCCACGGTGATCGACTCCAAGGAGATCTCAACCGACGTTGTGGGAGTAGGCGCAGTTGTGCACGTCAAGGACGAGAAGACCGGCAAGTCGGTCAAGTACACGATCGTCGGCTCAGCCGAGGCCAACCCCGAAGAGGCAAAGCTCTCAAACGAGTCGCCTGTCGGTCGCGCCCTGATTGGACACAAGCGCAACGATGTCGTCGCCGTGCAAGTCCCGCGGGGCCCCGCACGCAAGCTGAAGATCACGAAGATCGACGTCGGTCTCCAATAGGCTCTCGCCCGTGAGCGGGAGCGAGGACGAGCAGCCTCAAGCAGGATCGGGATCAGCCGGAGCTGGGCCGCAGCGCGCCGGTCCGCCCGAGGCTGATGAGCAGGGTCGAGCTGCGCCTGAGCGTACTGCCCATGGCTTGCCGGAGTTGATCGCCGAGCGTCGTGCGAAGGCTCGGAGATTGCGCGAGGACGGCGCCGAGATCGCCCCATATTCCTTTCCAAAGGTTGAGCCGATCTCAGATGTGCGCGCTGCTTATGAGCAGCTGGCTATAGGTGAGGAAACTGAGGACTCCCACCGGGTCGCGGGCCGCATAGCGGCACGGCGTGGCGCCGGCAAGGCCGCCTTCCTCGATCTCCTCGACCGCAGCGGGAAGATCCAGCTGCACGCGCGTGCAGACGTGCTTGGTCCCGAGGCGCTCAAGCAACTGCTGTCGCTTGACCTCGGCGATCTGCTGGGCGTCGACGGCGCGCCGCTGCGCAGCCGCCATGGCGAGCTCACGCTGCGAGTTGACCGCTTCGAGATCCTTGGCAAGGCGCTGCGTCCCCCGCCGGACAAGCACGCGGGCCTGATCGACGTGGAGACGCGTCAGCGCCGCCGTGAGCTCGATCTGATCGCAAACGAGGATGTCCGCAAGCTGTTCAGCGACCGTGCGCGAATCGTCTCAGCCGTGCGCGCCTACCTCGATGGTGAGGGTTTCCTCGAGGTTGAGACCCCGGTCCTACAGCCGCTCTACGGCGGCGCCATGGCACGGCCGTTCACCACCCACCACAACGCGCTCGACCGTCAGCTCTACCTGCGCATCGCCACCGAGCTGTATCTCAAGCGCCTGATCGTGGGGGGGCTTGAGCGCGTGTATGAGCTCGGCAAGAACTTCCGCAACGAGGGCCTCTCCACCAAGCACAACCCTGAGTTCACGGTGGTCGAGTGGTATGAGGCCTACGCCGACTACAGCGACGAGGCCGCACGCCTGGAGGCGATGGTGGCGGGCGCAGCCGCCGTGGTCGGCTACGAGGGCGAGCTGGACTTCCAGGCGCCCTGGCGACGAGTGCGCTTCACGGAGGCCGTCCAGCAGGCCACCGGCGTCGATCTGCGCGTCCATCGCGATAGCACCGCGCTTGCCGGCGCGATCGCCGAGCGCAACCTGGGCATGCCCACCGACGGGCTCACCTGGCCCCAGCTCGCCGACGACCTGCTCTCCAAGTTCGTGGAGCCAAAGCTGATCCAGCCTACGTTTGTGCTCGATTACCCAATCGAGCTGTCGCCGCTCGCGCGCGCACACCGCTCCGAGGAGGGTCTCGCGGAGCGCTGGGAGGCCTTCGCGGGGGGCATGGAGATCGCCAACGCCTTCTCAGAGCTCACTGATCCCGACGAGCAGCGCGAGCGCTTCGACGCCCAGCTTCGGCTTGCAGCTGAGGGTGACGAGGAGACCCAGCCCCACGATGAGCTGTTC
>JBAPMC010000313.1:0-1879 GCA_049278415.1 Solirubrobacteraceae bacterium | reverse complement strand
GACCAGGACAGCAGGCCGGGGTAGCGCCCCGCCTGACCAACCAGCTCGAGGGCAACGAGCTTCGACACGTCCGCACCCCGCACCCTGGCGGCCACGATGCCGAGCAGGCCCGTATCGATCCGCTCGCGCGTGCCGGCGCCCGAGAGGTGCGTGAGCTCATACGGGTTATTCGACACCAGCACGAGTGGGGCATCGTCGCAGTCGCTCCCGTCCGGAGCGGTGAACTCGAGGTCGATCGCCTCGGCGTTTGGGCCGAGCAGGTCCGGCAACATGTCTGTCCACGTCCCGAGCTTGGCGTCGCGATAGGCCTCAGACTGGACGACCTTCGCGTAGACGCCGAGCGACGCGTTGTTGACGAACACGCGGTCGTTCACGCGCGCGAGGTCGATGCGCCTCTCGACGCCATCGGTGAACGCATCCAGTGCACCCACGACGTCGTCCCGATCAAGACCGAGGTCAAGCGCGAAGTGGTTTCGCGTTCCCGCTGGAATGCAGACGTGGGCGACATCGCGTCGCGCCGCCACCGTCGCTACGAGCGCCTGTGACCCGTCACCTCCAGCCATACCGATGACATCCGCGCCCCGCGCGATGGCGCTCTCGGCGAGCTCGAGCAGATCATCGCCCCGCTCAAGGACGATCGGCTCGATGCCTCGCCGCCGAGCCTCCCCAGCGAGATCGAAGCGCTCCGCCTTTCCGCCACCCGACTTCAAGTTGATGATCAGCGCTCCCGAACCGGCCGCACCCACCGGCACAACCGCAGCGGCCATCCCTCCGAGCGCCGCCTCCCCAGTCCGCCCCAGCGCGTAGCGCGCGGTGAATCCGAACAGAGCGAGCAGCAGGAGCAGCGCAACCAGCACAAGCAGCCCCTGCCAGTGGGTCGCGAGCACCACGATCAGGCCGGCTCCAGCGAGGACCGCAACCACCGCACCGCCCGCGCGCAGCGCACCCCGTTCTGTCAGGGCGAACCAGATAGCGGCGTTCGCCAACAGGACGAGCCCGACCGCGAGCACAGCGACGGGGACGTCACCCGCCAGCGCGACGGCGGCCACCACGGCCATCGCGGCGGGACTGAAGAGCGCGACGATTGCCGCGATGCGCAGCAGCACAGGGCGCCGCGCAGCCCAGTCTCCTTGAGAAGTCACCGACGTTCTGGGCATGTTGGTCATGTTCTCAGATCCCTTCCACCGAATCGGGCTCTGCGTTCACTGTCCTCTCATTCTCGTTGGGTACATGATTCGGATCTCTCGACTGCCTGGATTCGGTGACAGAGAAGGTTTATGGTGAGAGTTGACTTCGACACTACTGTGGCGATGGTGGCCACAAGAAGGGACCAGGCCATGTTGCGAAGGATCACGGACATGCCAGCCGGAACGATCGGCTTTGAGGCCGTCGGGGAGGTCGAGGACGACGATTGGGAGGAGACCGTCGAGCCCGTGTTGCGCCAAGAGATCGCCGCTGGCCGTAACGTGCGGCTGCTCTACCTGATCGGTACTGCAGCCCGTGAGGTCGAGGGCGACGCGATGAGCGCTGACACAGGATTCCGAGTGCGCCACGCAACCTCGTACGAGCGCGTAGCGGTGGTCAGCGATGAGGACTGGATACGCCCCGCCTTGCGGGCCCTTTCCTTCCTGCTTCCCGGAAAGGCCCAGGGCTTCCGCGTCCGCGATCTGGCCAAGGCAAAGGTTTGGCTTGCGCAGGACGAAGCCTAGCGGACACCAAACAGACGAGCCCTCCAGCCTTCAGTAGCCGCCAGGTCGATCTGGATGTATCGCGTCGAGCTATCCAAACGTGCGCTACGCCGACCTACGGCGCATCGACCACAAGAGCCGCAAGGGACTGCTCGACCTGCTCGAACATGACCTCGCCACCGAGCCCCAGC
>JBAPMC010000312.1:0-3746 GCA_049278415.1 Solirubrobacteraceae bacterium | reverse complement strand
GAGCACCGCCTCCTTCGTCGCCGGCGTGCTGAGCGCGGTCGAGCAGGGGCTCCGGAGGGGGGACCCTCCGGCCCCGCCCGTCGCGGCGCGCTGCGCTCGTTCACCGAGCTGCGCACCGGCGACATCGTGGTGCACGAGGATCACGGGATTGCGCGCTTCGCTGGCTTTCAGACACGCACTGTGGCTGAGGTGACCCGCGACTATCTCTACCTCGAATACCAAGGTGACGACAAGGTGTTCGTCCCCACCGACCAGCTCGCGAAGATCTCACGCTATGTGGGCGCGGGAGGCGTAGACGGCGCGCCTCCGCTATCCAAGCTCGGGGGCTCGCGCTGGGAGGCGATGAAGGCCAGAGCTCGCCGTGCAGCCCAAGAGCTTGCGGGCGAGCTGCTCAGTCTCTACGCCGAGCGCCGTCGCCGCGCTGGACACTCATTCGAGCCGGACTCCGATTGGCAGCGGGAGTTCGAGGAGCGCTTTCCCTACACCGAGACCGCCGATCAGCTCGAAGCGATCGAGCTCGTCAAGGCCGACATGGAAGCACCCCGCCCGATGGACCGGCTGGTGTGCGGCGACGTGGGTTACGGCAAGACCGAGGTGGCGCTACGTGCTGCATTCAAGTCCGCAAGCCAGAGCAAGCAGGTGCTGATGCTCGTGCCCACCACCATCCTTGCCCAGCAGCACTACGGCACCTTCTCAGAGCGCCTCGCCGACTATCCGCTCACCGTCGAGCACGTCTCGCGCTTTCGCTCCGCCGCAGAGCAGAAGGCTGCGCTCGAGGGATTCGCTCAGGGTCGCGTTGACATCCTGATAGGCACCCATCGCGTGCTCTCACGCGACGTGCGAGCGAAGGATCTAGGCCTCTTGATCGTGGATGAGGAGCAGCGCTTCGGGGTCAAGCAGAAGGAGCTTTTGCGCCAGCTCAAGCTGAAGGTGGACGTGATCTCGATGTCCGCCACCCCGATTCCGCGCACACTGCAGATGTCGCTCGCGGGATTGCGCGAGATCTCCGTGATCGAGACGCCTCCCGAGGGGCGCCGACCTGTCAAGACATATGTGGGTGAGTATGAGGAGGAGCTCGTCAAGCGTGCGATCTTGCGCGAGCACGAGCGAAAAGGACAGGCGTTCTTCATGCACAACCGCGTCGAGTCGATCGAGCAGACGGCAGAGCGCCTACGTGCGCTGTGCCCCGGAGTTCGCTTCGCGGTGGCTCACGGCCAGATGGGCGAGGGTGAGCTCGAGGCGGTGATGATGGACTACTTGCAGGGAGGCGCGGACGTGCTTGTGTGCACCTCCATCATCGAGTCGGGCATCGACATCCCGCAGGCCAACACTCTGATCGTGGAGCACGCCGACGCGTTCGGTCTTTCCCAGCTCTACCAGATCCGGGGACGGGTGGGACGCAGTCGGGAGCGCGCTTATGCCTACCTGTTGTACGACTCGGCGGCGGCGCTCACACCTGAGGCGGCCCAGCGACTCTCAGCTCTGTCGGACTACACCGAGCTCGGCGCCGGCTTCAAGGTGGCGATGCGCGACCTCGAGATCCGCGGGGCCGGCAACCTGCTCGGCGACGAGCAGTCCGGCCATGTGGCTGCGCTCGGCTTCGAGCTCTACATGCAGATGCTCGACGAGGCCGTGCGTCAAGCCGGTCCCGCCGAGGGCGAGCAGGAGGGCGAGCTAGCCGAGCCCGTGCGTCTGGATGTCAACGTAAACGCCTACATACCAGCTGACTACGTTCCCTATGAGCAGGCCAAGATCGAGGTACACCGCCGTGTGGCCTCTGCGATGGAGGTCGCCGAAGTCGAACGCTTGCGCGAGGAGCTCGAGGACCGCTTCGGGCCCATCCCGGAGCCGCTCGGCAATCTCTTGGCTTTGCAACGCGCCCGCATCAAGTTCGGCCAAGCCGGGGCGCAAGCGGTGAGCTTCCGCGGCGAGCGGCTTGCGGTGACGCCGATCGAGCTCGATTCTGCTCGCGCCAAGCGGCTGCGTGAAGAGCTGCCCGAGGCGCTGTATGAGTCGGGACGCTCGCAGGTGTCGGTGCGCGTCCCGCGAGAGGGGGAGCAACGCTTCCCAACCGTTGTGCGCGCCGCCGACGTGCTGCTCGCAATCGTGCGCGAAGCCGCCTAGCGATCGCTGAAGGCCTGTGCGCAGGTTGCTTATCGAGCTTTAATGAAGTCGTTAAGCACAGCTTGGGATGTTTCCGCTAGAGTGCCCGCGTCGTGTCCAAGCTAACGGGTCAAATCGCGGCGCTAAGCGCCATTTTCATCACGGGTCTCACGCTCACTGCGTGTGGGAGCAGCGGCATCCCCAGTAACGCGGTCGTCAGCGTCAACGGCACCCCGATCACGAACACCACTTTCAACCACTGGCTGACAGTCGCCTCGAACTCGAGCTCAGCCTCAGCCGCCGCGTCCGGTAAGGCTGCGCCCAAAGCGGTTGTGCCCGATCCTCCGACCTACAAAGCTTGCATCGCTCATCTCGAAGCCACTGCGCCCAAGCCCGCCAAGGGCCAGCCCAAGCCCACCGCCGCCACGCTCAAGACGCAGTGTGAACAGCAGTACACGGCGCTCAAGCAGCAGGTGCTTGGTTACCTGATATCCGCCAACTGGGTGATCGGCGAGGCTGCCGAACAGGGCGTAAAGGTCTCTGACGCGGAAGTAACGAAGCAGTTCAACCAGATCAAGGCTCAGCAGTTCCCCAAGGAAGCCGACTTCCAGAAGTTCCTGGCCAGCACGGGCTACACCGTCTCTGACGTGCTGCTGCGTGTGAAGCTCGACCTGCTCTCCTCGAAGATCCAGGCGAAGGTGAGCAAGGACGCTGGTAAGAAGCCCACCCAGAAGGAAATTACTGCTTACTACGAACAGCACAAATCGCAGTACGGCCAGCCCGAAAAGCGCAACATCCTGATCATTCTCACCAAGACTCTGGCTCAGGCTGAACAGGCTAAGAAAGAAATCGAATCCGGCAAGAGCTTCGCAAGCGTCGCCAAGAGCACCTCGATCGACCCGGTCAGCAAGGCCGCCGGTGGATCACTCCCCGGCGTGGTCAAGGGCCAGGAGGAGAAGGCGCTTGACGAAGCCGTTTTCAAGGCCCAAGTCAATGTGCTTGGCGGTCCGATCAAGACGCCGTTTGGCTACTACATCTACGAAGTCAAGAAGACGATCCCCGCGAATCAGCAGGCGCTCGCGAAGGTGCAGTCCTCGATACAGCAGCAGATCACTGCTCAGAAGCAGCAAAAGGCGCTCAGTGAATTCATCAAGAACTTCCGTACTAAGTGGACTGCTCGCACCGAATGTCGCAGCGAATACTCGGTGATGGACTGCAAGTCCTACAAGGCGCCCAAGACCTCCACGCTGCCTACAACCGGCACGCCAACTACGGCTACGCCTCAGACGAGCCCCCCCACGACGACCGGCTCGTCTGGGACCACCACCGCTAAATAGAGTTCAATTCCGGGTCTGCCCGGAGACGTTGTGATGGTGGTGGATGCCCACGTCTGACCCCTCACAGGCGCTGCTTGCCCTCGATGCGCTCACCCACCGGTTGCGCAACGAGTGCCCGTGGGATCATGAGCAGGATGAGCGCTCGATCGTTCCCCATACCGTTGAGGAGGCCTACGAGCTCGCCGACGCCGCCCACTGCGGCGACGACGCGAAGTTGCTCGACGAGCTCGGGGATGTGCTCTTTCAGGTGCTGTTCCTCGCGCTCCTGCTAGAGGAGCGCGGCGCCGGCGACCTCCAGCAGGTGGC
>JBAPMC010000311.1:0-2566 GCA_049278415.1 Solirubrobacteraceae bacterium | reverse complement strand
GCAACAGGAACGAGCGAATGAGCTGCAGCCCCTCGAAAAGGCGCCGCGCGAACAGTGGTGTGTCCATTGAGGAGAACATATGTTCGTACTGTAAGAAGGCGCCCGGACGGAAACGATGCGAACACGTGTACGCATGACTCTGGTTGGATGCTTAGGGCGCCTCAATCGGCTTGTTCATGCGGAATCCTGCTCCTCAGCGCTGCAACGAGAGTTGCAGGCCATGGCATCTGGAGTGACGTAGGAGCGCACCAGAGGATCTCTGGCAGGGTCTTTGGCACACCGCTCGAACTTGTTCTGTGAGATGGCTGTTACGCTTTCCAAGCGCGCCGCCCAGGATCTTGCTCAGGCTCCTCGCCGGCGCATCCAGCTCATGGAGAAGTTCGTTATCGAAGGCGGTGTACCGCTCTCCGGCACGATGGTTGCCGCCGGCAATAAGAACGGCGCCCTGCCCATCCTTGCCGCTTGCCTTCTAACCGAGGATGAGATCGTGGTGCACAACGTGCCGCGCATCCGCGACGTAGACGCAATGCTCGCCATTCTCAAGTCGCTCGGCGTATCCGTTGAATGGCGGGGCGCCAATGAGCTTGCGCTCTGCTCCGCCGACGTGCATCAGGTGGAGGTCGACCCGGAGCTTGCCGAGCAGATTCGCGCATCGTTCCTGCTGGCAGGTCCACTACTCGCCCGCTTCCGCCGCGCCGTGATGCCGCCTCCCGGTGGGGACGTGATCGGTCGCCGTCGCCTTGACCCGCACCTCGACGCCTTTCGAGCGATGGGGGCGGACGCCGAGTGCAACCGTGAGATCGTGCTCAACGCCCCAGGCGGCCTGCGCTCCACCGACGTGTTCATGGACGAGCCGTCGGTGATGGCTACCGAGAACGCTCTAATGGCGGCTGCGCTCACACCCGGCACCACCGTCATCGGCAACGCAGCATGCGAGCCCCACGTTCAGGACCTCGCGCGCATGCTCGTGAAGATGGGCGCGGATATTCAGGGAATTGGCTCCAACCTGATTGCGGTGGGCGGCGCAAAGCGCTTGCACGGTTGCGAGCACCGCGTGGCGCCCGACCACATCGAGATTGGAAGCTTCATGGCGCTCGCCGGGGTCACCGGAGGGGAGTTGCGCATCAAGGACACCGTGCCGGGCGATCTGCGCATGATCCGGCTCGTGTTCGAGCGGTTGGGCCTGCGCTCTGAGCTGGATGGCGACGATGTGGTGGTGCCCGGCGGACAGAAGCTCGTAGCCCAGGCGGACGTGGGCGAGTACAAGAGCAAGATCCAGGACGGTCCGTGGCCAGCCTTCCCAGCCGATCTCACCTCCATAGCGGTGGCCCTCGCCACCCAAGCCACGGGCTCGATCCTCGTGCATGAGTGGATGTTCGAGAACCGCCTGATCTTCACCGACAAGCTGATCCTGATGGGGGCGGACATCGTCATGTGCGATCCCCACCGCGCGATTGTCACCGGACCCAGGCGTTTGCGCGGGGAGCGCGTGGAGTCGCCCGACATCCGTGCAGGCATGGCGATGCTGCTCGCCGCCCTCTGCGCTGAAGGACGTAGCGAGATCGGCAACATCCGCCAGATAGATCGTGGCTACGAGCGCATCGATGAGCGCCTGCGCGAGCTGGGCGCGCGCATCGAGCGAGTGGCTACGGAGCCGGTCCACGCATAGGCGCGCGCGTCGCGTTGTGCATGGCGTTCCCGGCGACTGACCCCGCGGCGGATACCATCGCCGCTGTCCGCTTGAATGGTTTACCGATGATCCACCCAATCCCCAGCGGCACTCGCGACGTGCTCCCGGACGAGACGCGTGAGGTGCGCGCAATCACCGACGCCTTGCGCGGCGTGTTCGAGCGCCACGACTACGGCGAGGTTTACACGCCCGCGCTCGAGTACGAGTCGGTGCTGGCGCGCGCCGACATGGCCGAAGCCCAGCCCGCCTATCGCGTGTTCGACGAGTCGGGCGCAGCGCTTGTGCTGCGCTCTGACATGACGGTTCCGATCGCACGGGTGGTGGCCACTCGCTACCCCACCGTCGAGCCGCCTTTGCGCTTTTGCTACTTGGCGCACTGCTATCGCGGAGTGCGCCCTCAGCGTGGACAGCCGCGTGAGCTATTGCAGGCTGGGATTGAGCTGATCGGCGCGCCGGCGCCGCAAGGCACGGCGGAGGCGCTCGGGGTGCTGTGCGCGGCGCTTGACACGGTGGGTCTTGAGGGCTACAGAATCGGTCTTGGCGATGCTTCGCTGTTCCCCTCGCTGATGGCTGGTCTCGGTGTGCCTGAGGATGCGCGAGCGCAGCTGCTTGCAGCGCTCGTCAACCGAGACTTCGTGGGACTCGAGCAGGAGCTCGCAGCCCTCGGACTGGCTGCACAGGATCAGGACCTGTTGCTGGACGTGCCTCAACGTCGCGGTGGCCCAGAGGTGCTCGAGGCCTCCACGGGCGTAGTGGCGGACGCGGCGGCGAACATGCGCCAGGTGTACGAGCTGCTCGACGCGCAGGTAGCCGAGCGAGTGATCTTCGACTTCGGGCTGGTGCGCAGCATCGGCTACTACACAGGCGCCGTGTTCG
>JBAPMC010000310.1:0-3088 GCA_049278415.1 Solirubrobacteraceae bacterium | reverse complement strand
GAGCTGGTGGTTACTGGCCATTTGTTGTTATCGCCCTTCACCGATGCAGATTCCCAGACGCCTGAGGGGGTTTCACCCGGCAGCAGCGACAGATAAGCCTTGAAGTTGTACGTGGTGCCTGAGCCGTCGAGACGGACGATGCGACGTACTGGCACGTTCTTGCATTCAGTGATGCCTTCTTCGACCTCGAGTGGGCTCGTTGGTTTGCTGCCGGCCGCGAATTTTTCTTTCACGACTTCGCCCCACGTGGTGGAGGTGCCGTCCCAGATCTTCTCGAGCGTGGCGGCGGGGATGTGCACGCGCAATGTTTCTTCGCTTGCCAGATCGCCCGTGGCCTTGCCGCTTGGGTCGTTCGGTCCACCGGTGCTCGTGTCCCCGTTGCCCCCAACTTGGGTGGGATCTTCGAGTGAGCAGCCCTCCGGGAAGTGCACAACCACCGTGACGGCGGCGACCGCGACGGGAATCTCATGGATGACACCCGGGTTTGGGCCACCCGCTGCTTCTGCGTTGGCCTTCTGAGCGGGCGTCATCGGCGCGTCGCTTGCAGCAAACCTGGTTTCCGAGGCACGTTCGCCCGCTTTCGCGGTTTCAGCCTGGAAGGTGGAGCATGTTTCTTTGGGACCGGGGCCGCCACCAATTGCGGCGATGCCGCATCCGCTGCCGTCTGACTTGTAGCTCACGGGCGAGGTTGAGATGGCGCCTGACCCGCAGCCGAACGAGCTATAGAAAACGTTCTGGGTCCAAAACTGTTCCTGAGCGGTCGCTTGCAGCGACGAGCCCTCGCCCTTGACGGCGGAACCATGACATTCAGCGATTGTGAATGCAGCGTGCGCAGACGGTGTCGCCACAGCGGCCACAAAGGCCACGGCGACCATCGCACAGAGCGCCGCCAGGGCGACACGGATTCGACCGCCCTCGGCGGCCAGAGGAAGACTTACGCGCATTAGCGTGGGATGTCCTTTCAAGAGAGTCGGGGATACGTTCAGGAACAGAGTCGATGAACGATCGCGAGTCTCACAGTGCTCGCAGGCGAGCGCAATCCCTGTTTACAGAAGCGACACATCGTGGTCACAGCAGTGAAACATGTCTGCCCTCTGACGAGGAGCTTTGTTCACAGCTTAATATCTAAGCGATAACGTGCTGGTAACAACTCATGCCCAGCCATATTCTGACGGTCATCGCCTCTTGACAGCGGTTCTAGGCTTTGACTTCCCATTTGCGCCCTTCGCAGGGCTCCCCGAGGCGAATGTAGCGTTCGCTTCGTCCGAGAGCGCTTCGGCGGGCGCCGGTGGTGTGAAGTTCACAGTAATTGACGCCTTCAGCTTGCCTGCGCGCTTGAGCTCCTTGACATATTTTGAGGAAATAGGCAGAACGAGCGTAGTGGTGCCCTCCGAGCGCGCCATACCTGACACGTGCGCCAATAGGACTTTCCTCTTTTTGGTCTTCCTGGGGAGGTTAGCGGCGATAGTGCCTCGTGCCTGCGCCGTCAGCCTACCCGCACTCGGTGTCTCGATGAGCAGGATCAAGCTCCCCCTCTTCCCTGGCCTGACATGGACCCCAAGTTCGGGCGCAGCGCTTGCCGACAGTGAGAATCCGCCTTGCACGGCGTTGACTTCCGCGGAGGGCGGTGCAATGCCGACGGGCGCCTGGAGCGATGCCGTGAACGCGTCGTTGGCGTTGTTGGCGTCGCCGAATATCAGGTTCGAGGAGGACGACGTGAAAGCTACGGTCGAGCCGTCAGCCGTGAGGGTTGGGTTGACGGAGATAGATCCGTTGGGATCACCGCCTTCGTAGTTGACGACTGCTCGCTCAAGCGTGTTTTCGCCAAGATGGATGACATACAAATCGTTCGCCGTAGGCAGCGGGCGGAGGGCCCCGACGGGATGGGGCTCTGAGAGCACGAAGTCATCGCGCGAGGTGGTGAAAGCGATTGTGGACCCATCCTGTGAGAAGGCGAGCGATTCAATCGAGGGCGCCGAGCCCGGATTCCCCGAGTTGGCGGCAAGCGTCAGCTCCCTGGTTGCCTGCTTGCGAGTTACGCCCGGGAGCATGCTCGTCAGGAAGACATCCAGCCCGCTTGGCTTGGTGATGTTGGGACGCAGCGCAGCGCCTGCCAAGAACGCCACCGTGTAGCCGTCGGAGCTGAGGCCGGGTGCAACCCCGGCGATGCTGCCAAGACGCGACTCCTGATTGTTGAGCGGCCCGTAACAGGGACCGGTGGCGGTTTCGCTCAATGCCACCACTTCTTCAGGCGGACAGGCTGGGTCGTCCGGATCTGTCCACCCCGTGGGACGCCGCGTAAGCGCTTCCGGTTCCTGCCAGCGTCGCCATAGGTAGTAGGGCACAGATTGCACGGCCGACTCACCTAAGAGAAATCTGGTTTGTGCTTCCACATTTTCATCGGACACCCAGGCGACAGTGGTGCCGTCGGCGCTGATAGTCGCCGGTCCCGTTGCCCCGCCCGCTGGATCTCCGCTCGGATACTTGACCGTTGTCATTTCTCGACTCAGCAAGGTCGTGGTCTTGCTCTGCAGGTCGCGTACGAGCAATTGTCGAGGCGGGGTGTCGACGGCGGAGTGGTCGGGGAGATTTGACTCGAGCTCAGTTGTTCGGAAGACGACATAGCGCCCGTCGGCGCTGATCGAGGTGTTCGGCCAAGCTTCGGCTCCGGGTTCGGCGCCTTTCAACGGCGGGTTGCGCGCAGCGTATGTCGCCGGTTCGTCCCCTCCGCTTCGGGCTGAGACGAGCGTGTAGGCGCCGGAGGTCTTGCGATCGGCGCTGAGTGGCACGTCCATGTCGCGCACGTAGACATCGACGTTTTCGTTGTTGTCCTGCGGGACGAGCTGCTGGGCGGAGGAGAAGACGACATAGCGTCCGTCGGCGCTCACCGATGGGCTTTGGGCTCCCTGGAAGATGAGCTTGCCCTTTTCGGCTCCTTCGGTGTGCAGCTCGGTTCCGTCCGCGACGAGCTGGATCGCTCCGCTAAGGCGGTCGTAGCGAAAGACGCCGCCTTCGCGCAGCGTGCCGGATGGTTCGGCGTCGGGTTCGGAGCCATGCGGTCCAACCACGCCACCGTCGCCTTCGAACA
>JBAPMC010000309.1:0-1559 GCA_049278415.1 Solirubrobacteraceae bacterium | reverse complement strand
GTCTCGACCTTGGGCAATCAGGATTGAGGCGAAGGTGTGTCGTAGGCAGTGGAATGTCACGTCTTCCAAGTTCGCGTTTTTGCGGGCGTCGTGGAAGAGGTCGAGCAGGGCTCCTCTGTAGGTCATTGGCCGACGCGGCACGGAACTCTGAAAGACGAAATCGGTGTCTGTCGAGAACTCTTCGGCGAGACGCCGTCGGCGCAGGAGCTTTCCAAGGGTTTCCATCAGCACGATGTCGCGTTTCGCTGCCTTGGTCTTGAGGGGCACTCGCTTGCCCTGACGGCTGAGCTGGAACCGCACATGGATTACTCCCTCGGTGAAGTCGGTGTCGCCCCATTGGAGGGCGAGGACTTCCATCACTCTCATACCTGTGAATAGTGCGGTTGCGATGATTGCGAGGGCTGGCCCGGCGTGCTCAAGCAGTCTGTCCATCTCATCGCGGGAAAGGAACCGTTGGCGGGGCTCTCCGGCGCCTGGGCGCTCGCGGGGCAGCAGCTTGTCGGCTGGGCTGGCGGGGATGATGTTGTGGCGTGCTGCGTAGCCGAAGACGCCTCTTACTGCCATCCAGCGTGCGCGGATTGTCCATGTCGATGCTTTGAGCTTCCGCTGCTTGCGGTGCCACTCGACGAGATCGTCGGTCGTCATGGACCGGATGCGTCGATGTCCGTAGTGGGGGATGAGAGGCGCTCGTTGTCCGCGCGGAAGGCTAGGGCTGGGATCGGGAAGCGCCGGCGCAGATTGGAGGCGTATGTCGCCGGAGTGGAAGTCCCCGAGTTGTCTCAAAGGCGCACCAGCCCTGCTCGGAGCGCGGCCCGTGGAGAGCAGCGAGGTCAGCCGCGCGACCCAGCGGCCATGCACCTCGACGGCGAGCACCGAGGGTGGCAGGAAAGCCGCGCTCGCCGCGCGCTGGAACTCGCGACCAACGCATTTCCCGAACGAGGGTTGCGTAAGAGGATCGGCAGCCTGCGCACGCGGCGAGGTGCGCCCTGGCGGCCTTCTCCTGCTCGGCTTGGGCGGTCCCTCGGCGTGCCCGGCGGCCGTGATCGCCGCGACTTGATCGAGCTTTCGCCGCGCGCTGCGGGATGCCGCGAGCACTGTCTTGATCGGCTCGCCCATAGCCTCCGCCGCGAGCTTGACGCCGAGCCCGTGCGCGGCCATCACAGCCATCACTTGCTGCTCAAACGGGTCGAGCTGCGCCATCAGATCGGCGACCGTGGCGATCCGCTCCTGAGCGGCCACGAGATCGAACGGCTCATCCTCATCGCCGTGGAGCACTTCGGCGACGGGCTCGAAGTCTACGCGGCGCTGCGACCAATGTGCAAGTCTCGGCGTCCAGAACGATGCGCCATGAGCAAGACTTGCATCACTGCATCAACAGAGCGCATTCGGCAGATTTGCTACCGAATGCGCTCGTTGCGTTACTCGATATTATCGATAGAAAGTCATAGCATATATATAACTGGGAGACGCACCGTACTTTTATACGTACCGTCGCTCGCCGACGGGAACGGGAATAGTGCGCTACACGCCGAGCTAGTAGTGTAACTGATGCCTGTTGT
>JBAPMC010000308.1:0-6843 GCA_049278415.1 Solirubrobacteraceae bacterium | reverse complement strand
GTGCAGGCCGAGCTCGCCGACCATGCCTGCGAACTCGCGGGACTGCTCGTGCAACACGAACGTGACGCCGATCCCGTCGGCGCCGGCGCGGGCGGTGCGCCCGACGCGGTGCACGTAGTCCTCGCGGGTGGCGGGCATGTCGTAGTTGATGACGTGGGTGATGCCTGAGACGTCGATGCCGCGCGCGGCGACGTCGGTGGCCACAAGCGTGTTCACATGACCCGCCTCGAAGCGGGCAAGCGCCTTCTCGCGCTGGGATTGAGACTTGTCGCCGTGCATTGCAACGGCCTGCACATTGCTTGCCGAGAGGCGCTTTACGAGGCGATCGGCTCCCCGCTTGGTGCGCACGAACACGAGTGTCAGACCCCGCTCGGGCTTTGCCAGCTCGGCGACGAGCCGATCGACCTTGCCCTCGTGTGAGACGGATACGAAGCGATGCTCGACCGCTCCCTTGCGCTCGGCGGAGTGCGCGTGCTCGTGGCGGCGCGGATTGGTTGTGTAGGCGGCTGCGATGCGTCCCACCTCACCTTGCAAGGTTGCTGAGAACAGCAGCGTTTGGCGATCCTTGGAGGTCATCCTCACGATCTTCTCGACAACCGGGCGGAAGCCCATGTCGAGCATGCGGTCCGCCTCGTCGAGGACCAGCAGGCGTACTTGCTTCAAAGACACGTCGCGACGGTCGATCAGGTCGAGCAGGCGCCCAGGCGTGGCGACCAGGATGTGGGCACGTGCGGCGATGCGAGCCTGCTTGATGATCCCTGCACCGCCATAGACGGCAGCGATGGAGAGCGCGCGGATGTGAGCAAGCGAGCGCAGGTCATCGACGATCTGTAGCGCCAGCTCGCGTGTTGGGGCAAGTACTAGCGCGGATGGCCGCGGGTCGCTGTCCTTCAGGCGCTCGACTAGCGGCACGCCGAAGGCGAGCGTCTTGCCAGAGCCGGTGGGCGACTGGGCCAGCACGTCGTGGCCGGCAAGGATGTCGGGGATGACCATGCCCTGTACGGCAAATGGTGAGGTGATGCCCCGCTTTGCAAGCTCGCTGGATACGACCTCGGACACGCCGAGGTCGGCGAAAGACTCAGACTTCATGTTGTGGTGCTCCTTAACGCGACCCTGTGGTCGCCATGCGGAAGGGAGATTCGTTAACTGGCCCCATCCGCGCCCTGTAGAGCACCAACAAAGACAAAGAACCTCGCGGACGACAAGTGTCATCCGTGCCTGCACCGTAGCAGGAACTTCAAGCCTCCTGAGCGTCGGGCGGTGGATGTCAGCCGCCGCACCCGAGCGCAGGCGTGCTGGTTGTACGTCGAGCATCGGGGTGGCGGCTGGCGCCGCCGACCGGCGCTCAGGCGGGGGAGCTCTTCTGAGCCTTGCGCTCAGGTGTGATCCTTACTACGTCCCAAGCGAGTCCAACGCGCTCCATGCCGCGGATCACTATCGCCGAGATGTCGACCTGGCGGTCGAAGCCGTGAAATGCCGACGTGGGGAAGGCGTGATGGTTGTTGTGCCACGCCTCGCCTAGTGAAAAGGGCGCCAGCCATGCGAGATTGCGGGAGTGATCGCCGGTCTCATAGCTGCGCCGGCCAAAGAAGTGACACAGCGAGTTGATCGAATAGGTGACGTGGTGAAGTACCAGCATCCGCACAGCCCCACCCCACAGCAGACCGGTGAGCGCCGCGGTCCAGGTGCCACCGATCGCATAGCCGAGACCAAAGGCTGCAGCCAACCCGCCGATCGCCCAAACGAAGAACGTCTTATCGACGAACGAGACGACTGGATCGGCGACCAGGTCCGGGGCGTAGCGTTCGCGATGGCCGCGGGCGGTGTGGATGAAAAGCCAGCCGACGTGGGCGTGGCCCAAGCCGCGCAGGGCGCCGCGCAGGCCGGTGCCGTGATCTACGTGTGGACTATGGGGATCGCCCTCGCGATCGGAGAAGGCGTGGTGCTTGCGATGGTCGGCGACCCACGAGATGACGGGCCCCTCGATTGCGGCCGAGCCGAGCACGGCGAAGACGAAGCGCAATGCGGGGGATGTCTTGAACGATCTGTGGGTAAAGAGGCGGTGAAAGCCGACCGTGACTCCGAGTGCGGTGGAGATGTACATGATTGCGAACACGACCAGATCCGAGCCGTGAAGCAGACCATCCCACAGCTGCCAGGCCACGAAGCCGAGCGCGAGGATCGGGCCGACCGTGATCAGGCCGGTGAGGAAGCGATCGAGATTCTCGAAGACGGGAGGCTGGACGTCGTCCGCCGTCGGACCATCAAGTGCGGGGCCGTCGAGCGTAGAGCGGTCGACGGCAACGCCGTTAGAACCCTGCCGGGCAGCTACGGGACGCTGGATAGAATCGGTGCTCATCGGTGTGCTCGCCGATGGACGCTAGCACGCTGGGACGACATGAGATACACCGCGCGAGCTGCGCAATCCCCCGTTCACACCAAGCTAAACACCGGCTGGAGGACCAATGCCATTCGCCAAGACTGAGCCACTGCGACGCGAGCTCGCCGAGGCGCTGCCCAAGCGCGGCTTCAAGGTGCGCTTCTGGGACGGCACGGAACTGCCTGCCACGACGCAACCGCCCGCCACGACCATAAATGGCGGCAACGCAAGCGACGGCGACGCCGCCAATGGCACAGAGAATCGCGACAACCGAAACGGCGGCGACAACGGGAGCGCTCACGTCCCCACGTTCACGGTGCGCTCCCCCAAGGCGGTGGCCCACGTGGTGCGCGCCCCGGGCGAGCTGGGTCTCGGCAGGGCATACGTGGCGGGCGATCTCGAGGTGGACGATCTGGATGGCGTGATCGATCTGATTGACACCTTCGAGGAGCCCGAGATCGACAGGGCGACACGCGCGCGGCTGGCGATTGCCGCGCTGAGGGCGTGTGGGCTGACGATCCCACCGCGTGCGCCGAAAGGCGAGCTGAGGCTGAAGGGGCGCAGCCACAGCAAGGAACGCGACGCCAAGGCTGTTCGTCACCACTACGACGTGTCGAACGAGTTCTTCGAGCTGTTTCTAGACAAGTCGATGACCTACAGCTGCGCGATCTTCTCGCGCGGGGCGAGAACGCTGGAGGAGGCCCAGTACACAAAGCTCGACCTCGTATGCAAGAAGCTCGCGCTGAAAGAGGGCGAGCGCGTGCTCGACGTGGGCTGCGGCTGGGGTGCGTTCGTGATCCATGCAGCACGCGAGTACGGCGTGAAAGCCGTTGGCATCACCCTCTCCCCGCCCCAGGCGGAGCTGGCGCGCCGCAGAATCGCCGAAGCAGGGTTGAGCGACAGGGTGGAAGTACGTGTGGCGGACTACAGGGACCTGCACGGCGAGCACTACGACGCGATTGCAAGCATCGGCATGGTGGAGCACGTCGGCGAGAACAAAATCGACTTGTATGCAAAGCAACTCGCGAGCATGCTCGGCCCGGACGGCCGCCTTCTCAACCACGGGATCGCCCACCTGTACACAGACGTGGGCTACCACGGAGATTTCACCCAGCGCTACGTGTTCCCCGATGGTGACCCCGTGCAACTCTCGCGAATACAGCTGGCGCTTGAGCGCGCAGGCTTCGTTACAGAGCATGTGGAGGAGTTCGGCAAGGACTACTACGACACCCTTAGCGAGTGGATCAAGCGCCTGGACGAAAACCTCGAGCAGGCGGAGCAGCTGGCGGGCAAGGAGCGCCTGCGCGTGTGGCGCTTGTACTTGCGCTCGGCGCGCAACATCTTCAAGACGGAGTTCGTGTCGATCTACCAGACGCTGGCGCGGCCGCGTCTAGGGTGAGGCCCTACGTTCAGCCAACGAGCTCCACAAGCCGACCCTCGGCCCGCGCGGCCTTGGCGAGACCGCTGTCGATCGTGAGCAGCGAGGCGTCGAGGCGTCGAGCGAGAGCAAGATAGGCAGCGTCGTAGGCAGTCAGCTGATGACGAAGCTCCCAGATCGCATCGCTCAGCTCGAGGATGGGGAAGCGGACGACCCTCAGTTGCTCGAGCAGAGTCAGCGAACGGACCGTGCGCAGCTCACTGACTTCTTTGCGCAGGAGACCACCGCGCAACGCCGAGATCGCCTCGATGTGGAAGTGCTCGGGTACATGCACCTCCGGCTCGCGCTCAACTCGATCGAGAGCGAGCCGGCCGTATTCGGTGCTGAGCACGATCTCAACGGCGACACTCGCGTCAAGGACTATCACCTACGGTCGCGCTCTTCGCGCAGGATCTCAGTCGGGCTCCTGGACAGCTCAACCGGCTCCAGCTTGCGCACTTCCGCTGCCCACTCGCGCATCGTCGGGCGGACCGCAAGGTTGCGCATCTCCTGCAGGAGATAGTCGGACAGCGTCATTCCCGCCTGTGCAGCACGAACCTTCAGTTCGCGATGCAGCTCATCGGGCACATTGCGAATCTGAACCATCGACATGCGATCCACATTATCACATGCGGATCGCATGCGAGCGCTAGCTTAGTGAGGCCATCACGTGCTTGAGCACCGTGTAGTCCTCGAGGGAGTACACGCTTAGGTCCTTGCCATAACCAGACTCCTTGAAGCCACCATGCGGCATCTCGGAGACGAGCGGGATGTGGTCGTTGATCCAGACGCAACCGAAGCGCAGCGCCCTTGACACGCGCAAGGCGCGGCCCACGTCGCGTGTCCAGACCGACGACGCCAAGCCGTAGCGCGTCGAGTTGGCCCACTCGATCGCCTGGGCCTCATCGCTGAAGCGCTGCACGGTGATGACCGGACCGAAGATCTCGCTTTGGATCAGCTCGTCGGGCTGCTCTAGGCCGGCGACGACGGTGGGCTCGAAGTAGAAGCCGTTGCGCTTGGGCTGTGCGCCACCGGTTACCACCTCCGCGTGGCTGGGCCGCCGCTCGATGAAGCCTTCGATGCGTCCCCGTTGACGCTCGGAATTGACGGGGCCAAGCGTGGTCTCCGAGGACAGCGTGTCGCCGATCACAAGTCCTTGGGCCTGCTCAGCCAGACCCGCGACGACGTCGTCGTAGACGTTCGCGCCGGCGAGCACGCGGGTTGCGGCGGTGCAGTCTTGACCGGCGTTGTAGTAGCCGGTTCCAGCGATGGTCTCCATCGCACTGGCCATGTCGACGTCGTCGAACACGATCACGGGCGCCTTGCCGCCTAGCTCCAGGTGCACGCGCTTGAGCGTGTCAGCAGCTGTGCGCGCCACGTGCTTGCCGGTGGCTACTGATCCGGTGAGCGAAAGCATGTCGACGTCGGGATGCTCAAGCAAGGCCTGGCCGGTGGGCTCGCCGGGGCCCATCACGACGTTGAGTACGCCGGGCGGCAGGATGTCGGCTGCGAGCTCCGCCATCCGCACGGTGGTTACCGGCGTGGTCTCGGCAGGCTTGAGCACCACCGTATTGCCGGCGGCAAGCGCCGGGGCGATCTTCCAGATGGCCATCATCAGCGGATAGTTCCAAGGCGTGATTTGGCCGATCACACCGACCGCTTCGCGCCTGACAAACGAGGTGTAGCCCTGCATGTACTCGCCGGCGGCGCGACCCTCGAGGCAGCGGGCGGCGCCGGCGAAGAAGCGCAGATTGTCGGCCATCACGGGGATCTCATCGCGCGAGACCGCCTTGATTGGCTTGCCCGCGTTGAGCGCCTCCAGCTGCGCGATCTCCTCGCCGTGCTGCTCAATGACCGCAGCCAAGGCGAGCAGCGCCTGCGAGCGTTCAGCGGGCGTTGTCTGCGACCAGCTCTGAAAAGCCTCGCGCGCCGCGCGCACGGCACGGTCGACGTCCTCGGCGCTTGAGACAGGCGCGCGCCACTGCTCCTCCCCGCTGGCGGGATTGAGCACGGCCATCGTCTCCGTACCGCTTGCCACCACCGAGTCTCCGTCGATGAGGTTGCGAAGGGTGGATGTGTCGGTGGCCATGGCGCTTGCCTCCTTGATCTAGCTTGGGGTTCTAGGGGAGCTGGTTGTTGAGGGGATTGGGGGTCGATCGACGTGCACGGAACGTGCCCCATCACTGGAGAGAGGTGTTGCGAGCGCTTGCGCCACCACTGGGTGGACGATCTCGCCGTGGCGCACGTTGACGCCTTGGCGCAATGCCTCGTTGCGCGCAATCGCCTGCTCCACTCCCCCAGCCAGTTCGATCACATAAGGAAGCGTGGCGTTGGTGAGCGCATAGGTGGAGGTGATGGGCACGGCGCCGGGCATGTTGGTGACGCAGTAGTGAGTGATGCCATCCACCTCGAAGGTGGGGTCGGAGTGCGTGGTGGGCCTCGAGGTCTCAAAGCAGCCGCCCTGATCGATCGACACGTCGACGAGCACCGCGTGGCGCTTCATCGAGGCGAGCTGCCCGCGGGAGATCACGTGCGGGGCGCGCCCGCCGTGGATCAGCACGGCGCCGATCACGAGGTCTGCTTGGGGCAGCATCTCCTCGATTGCAAGCGTTGAGGAGTAGACGGTGGAGGCGCGTCCGCCGAAGGCCACTTCCAGCTCGCGCAAGCGGTCGATGGAGCGGTCGAACACGAACACGTCAGCCTGCATCCCGATGGCGATGAAGGCGGCGTTCATGCCAACTACGCCGCCGCCGATCACGAGCACTGTGGCAGCCGCAACGCCGGGCACGCCGCCGAGCAGGATGCCGCGTCCGCCCATCGGCTTCTCGAGCATGAAAGCGCCTGCCTGGGTGGCGATCTTGCCCGCCACCTCGCTCATGGGGGCGAGCAGCGGCAGCCGCCCGCCTGCGTCCTCGACGGTCTCATAGGCGATGCACGTCGCGCCTGAGCAACGCAACCCCTCAGCTAGGTCGGGCTCGGCCGCCAGGTGCAGGTAGGTGAACAGGGTGTGGCGTTCCTCAAGCAGCGCCACCTCGGAGGCCTGAGG
>JBAPMC010000307.1:0-1592 GCA_049278415.1 Solirubrobacteraceae bacterium | reverse complement strand
GTCATAGCAGGGTTGGACCGACAACAGGACCGGACGGGTGCCCCACGTTCCCCCGGATTTCTGTCGAGCTTGGTGGCGCTGGCGAACTTCATGCGGCTTTCCTTACAGAAAGCCGCACACGCGAACCTGTCTGGTGCAGCGTGCAGGAAATCCGGGTCGCACCAGCGTACATGGGCCGAAGAAGACGGGGCGCAGCCCCATAAGCGCTAACTTAAGGAACGTGGCTGTAGCCCTCTTTTGCGTTTTGATTCTTGGAGGCAGCGTGCGATCTCTGGCCATCTGGTCAAGGTGCTTTGCAAGCTAAGTCGCGGTTCAATCGATCGTTGGATTTCATGGAGTGCGAAGTGGAATTCACGCCACGGGCTAGATAGTTGGTCGGATGTTGTATCCCCAGGGGAAAATTTCACGTCCGGTGCGGATCAGTTTCTGTGTTAGCAAGGCGATCAGCAGTTTCCCGTACAGCCATGCCCGCGAACTGCGATCATCGTACTTGGGCAGATGACCCAACCGCAGCAGAGATTTCAAGCGCTTAAATACAAGCTCGATTTGCCAGCGCATGCGATACCACTGCAAGACTTGAGCCGCCGTTCCCTTTTCATAGGTGGTGAAAATCAGTACATACTGGGCCAACTCCAGGGTTTGGGGGTCTAATGCCGTCTGCTTTTTGGACGCTCGGCGCTGCAGCCGTCTCTGCGCCCGGCCAATGGCTTGCTCACTCTTTCGAATGACACAAAGCCGACCAGCCATTGGCTCTCCTCCACTGCCCCGCAGCCGAATCTTCCACTCACGCACCTGGCCCGATCGACTAATCTTACGGACCTGCTGCAGGAGAGCAAATCTGCGCTTACCAGATCCATAGGCCACAAAGGTAGCCGGGTTGACACGAACCAAAACGTCGGCTCCCTTTTGCTTCATAGCCACCATTCCGGGCAAGCGACAATACGCCGCATCTGCCAAAATCAGATCTCCACTTTGCGCCGGCAGACGCGTGAAAGACTCTCCGTTGCCTATCCCTTCAGCAGCTGTGACCTCAAGGAAATCACACTCCAGTTTCGGCAGTCGGATCGCATACAGTATTCGCCATTGGCTCCCGGTCTTTCCAGGTTCTCTCACAATGGTTCCATCGACTATCCGGATGTTCGGTCCCTCCGCAGAAGGTCCACTAAAACCAGCCTCCTTTAGCAACTCCAGACAAAGTCCACGGAGCCATGACTCGCTGGTGCGCAGGCGCTTCAACAGCGCCACATCCGAAACATCAGCCCAGTCCGCTAACTTTGCGCGCACCGCCGTCTCGCGAAGCGAAAATCCCTTTCCCACGTGCAGCAACAAAGTCCGTAAAAGCATATCGACAGAGGGAAATCCGCGAAGCCGTTCCACTGCACCGCTCAGAACCGCTTCTTTTCGCCAGTCGACGGGAAACAATCCCGACAAAACATCCCAATCTTCGTTCGAAGCGTTCTCCATCTTGCCCACAGCATACCTAGGTTCGGGCAAAAGTACCATCCTTAAGTTAGCGCTTATGGGGCTTCGCCCCGTCTTTTTCGGCCCATGTACGCTGGCGCGAACATGGGGCACCCGTACATGGTGGTTAC
>JBAPMC010000306.1:0-3894 GCA_049278415.1 Solirubrobacteraceae bacterium | reverse complement strand
GCCTAGCGGCGTGCGCGGCTCTGTCAGCAGCATCTGTCTTTGCAGCCATTGCAGTGGCGGGCTCCTCAGCAACCGGACTCGCCTGAGTCGTCTCTTCGAGTGGACTCAAAAGCGGCCTCGCTGAATCGTCTCTTCGAGTGGACTCAAAAGCGGCCTCGCTGAATCGTCTCTTCGAGTCGAGTCAAAAGCGGCCTCGCTACAGGGCTGGATATCCTGTTGGAGGTGACGCTTCTCTCCAATAGCGAGATAGACGCCAACCTCGCCTCCAGCAACTGGCAGCGCCACGGCCAGGCGATCGCGCGCGAGTGGAAGTTCGACAACTTTGGCCAGGCAATTGCGTTCGTCAACCGCGTAGCCGACGCCGCCGAGAGCGCAGGCCATCATCCTGACATCCTCGTTCATGGCTGGAACAAGGCTCGTCTGGAGCTCTCCACCCACTCCGAGGGCGGTCTCACGCAGGCGGACTTCGAGATGGCTGCGCGCATCGACGAGATAGCCTGAAAGCCGACCAGCGCCCCTGCTACGGTTGTGCGGTCGGCCACCGATGAACGAAGACGACAAACCTCCCCGAAGTAGCCTGGCCCCGATCGGCGATGCGCCGACCGACACGGGCCGTCCTCCACGCAAGGCTCGTCGCTTGACGCGCCCAACAGTCGTTCACGCCCGCCCGGGCGTCGATTCAGCGTGAACGGGCTGAAGCTCATACTCGCGATCGTGCTGGTCGCGATCAACGCGTTCTTCGTCGCCGCCGAGTACGCGCTCGTTCGCTCGCGCAGAGCACGCCTTGAAGTGATGCGCGAGGAAGGCTCGCGTGGGGCCGAGCTCGCTCTGCACCAGCTCGACCGCATCAACGAATACATCTCCGCCGTCCAGATTGGCGTGACAATGACCTCGCTTGCCATCGGGGCGCTCGCCGAGCCTGCGCTTGCGAGCATCCTCAGGGGCGCTCTCGGCAGCACGCTCAGCCACGACGCTGCGCTCGCCATCTCGGTCGTCGTCGCCTTCCTGCTGATAGCCGCCACCCAACTGATAGCGGGTGAGATGGTTCCCAAGCTCTATGCAATCGATCGCTCGGAGACCATCGCCCGCCGGATAGCCCGGCCGCTACAGGCCTTCAGCGTGCTGTTTCACCCCGTCATCATCGGCCTAACCGTCGTCTCCAGCCGCATCCTGCGGTTGCTCGGCGTCGATATGGCCGCAACCAGGGAAGGGGGGTCTCCCGACGAGCTCAAGCGCCTGATCGCCGAGTCCTATGCAGGCGGCCACCTCGACCCAGGTGAGGCCGGGATGCTCACCGGCGTGTTCCACTTGCACGAGCAGGAGGCGCGTCAGGTCATGACCCCGATCCCGGCAGTCGTCACGGTAGACGTCTCCCAAGATGTGCAAGCCGCGCTAGAGCTGTGCATCTCGAGCGGTCACACAAGGCTTGTCGTAATCGAGGGCGAGGATCGAGATCGGGTGCGCGGACTAGTGCACGCAAGCTCGCTCGCGCGACGGCTCATGCACGACGGCGCCCACGCCTCGATCGAGCCGATCATGCACGACGCTCCAATCGTGCCTGAGACCAAGCCGCTTGACGACCTGCTTGCAGACCTTCAGCGCCAGCGCACCTCGATGGCGGTGGTGGCCGACGAGTACGGGCGCGTCGTGGGGATCGTAACGATCGAGGACATCATCGAGGAGGTCGTGGGGGAGATCACCGACGAGACCGACCCTGCCGCCGGCGAGGTCCGTCGACTGGCCGATGGCGACCTGTTCGTGCGTGGTCACGTGTCCATAGCGGACCTGCTCGACTACGGGGTCGAGCTACCGGTCGACAGCGACGCCTACAACTCCGTTGGAGGATTCGTGTTCGCTGAGCTAGGACGCCTACCCCGCCGTGGCGACGCCATCAGCTCCGGCGATTTCTCGATCAGGGTGGAGTCGGTCCATCACAACCGCGTAGAGGCGGTACGCATCCGCGAGCGGCGCACCGTTCGCACGCGCGAGAAGGATCAGCGGGATACGCCGGCTCGCGAGGCGCCCCATAGCTAGTCGCCACCAGCGCTCTGTGTGCTACGGACGTGCCCAGCTCCACCCCCAGAAAACACGTCCGGCCCGCGGGGGAGCGGGCCGGAGCGTGTGCACTGGGAGGAGGCGGGTGTGCGTTGCGATCTGAATCGCACACCCAAGTATGGGCATCTTGATGAAGCGCACCTAAAAGTCAGTTCAGGCTAAACAAACTCTCATCGAGGCCGCTGGCGTGGCTCAGTAAGCCAGGAACCCTCGCTTGGTCTTGCGTCCTAGCGCACCCTCCGCAATCAGCTCTTCAACTCGTGACGGGATCTGCTCGCCGATCGTCTCGCCGATCGCCTTCGACACGTCCAGGCCCACGAGATCCAGTAGCGCGAATGGTCCCATCGGGTGTCCCGCGCCGAGCTTCATGCACGTATCGATGTCCTGCGCCTCCATTCCGGTCTCTTCGAGCAGTCGCACCGCGTTGAACAGGTAAGGGAACAGCAGACGGTTCACCACGAACCCGGGCACGTCCGGAACCTCCACAGCGGTCTTCTCAAACGCCTCGCACAGCGCTAGCGCACGGCTGCGAGTGTCCTCTGAGGCGGCGCTCGGGAATACGAGCTCAACGAGCTTCATGCGCGTCACCGGGTTGAACACATGCAACCCAAGGAAGCGCTCAGGTCGGCCCGACGCCTGTGCGAGTTGCTCCACCGACAGCGAGGAGGTGGTTGAAGCCAACACCGCCTGCTGGTCGAGGATGCCGTTCAGCTCAGCCAGCAAGCCCGCCTTGACATCGTGGTCCTCCACAACCGCCTCAACTGCGAGCGTGGCATCAGCCAGCGCAGCCGAGTCAGTAACTATCTGTATGTGCTTGGGATCAACCTCTGCCTCCATACGGCTGAGAGTCTTCTCGACGGTGGCCCGTGCGCGGTCGGCCGAGCTCTGTGAGCGGGCCAGCAGCAGCACGGGTCCGTGGTGTGCCGCAGTGGAGGCCAGGCCGCAGGCGATGGCGCCGCTGCCAACTATGGCTAGTCGCTCGTTCACGCGTCGTGCTCCTTCTTGTGGTGGCTTTGTGTGGTGGCTTTGAGATGTCCGGGCACGTTTGCTGTATCCGGCATAGTTGACTGACTAGTCAATCTAGAGGTGTAGAGCGGTACAGTAGAGGTAGCGAGCGTCGTGCGCATTCCCCATAAGCGCCTCGACGGGCGTGTTCCCATCACGTGCCGGGCTTCAGCCCTGGCATCCCGCAATAGACGACTAAAGGACTTTCATCATGAGGCAAGCAGACGGCCGTGAGGTCGTGATCGTTGAGGCGGTGCGTACGCCCATTGGTCGCGGACACCTGGAGAAGGGCTACTACAAGGACACCCACCCCAACGCCCTGCTCGCGAAGGTCTACACCGAGGTGATCGACCGTGCCGGCATCGAGCCCGCCGTGGTCGAGGATGTCGTTGCAGGATGCGTGCAACAGTTTGGTGAGCAGGGCTTCAACATCGCCCGCAACGCTTGGCTGCAGGCTGGCCTGCCGATCGAGACTCCTGGCACCACGGTGGATCGCCAGTGTGGCTCTGCACAGCAGGCGGTCAACTTCTCGGCCGCGCTGATCGCCGCGGGAGTACACGACACGATGATCGGCGGCGGCGTGGAGCACATGGGCCACTTCCCATTCTCGGCAGGCATGAAGACCCAGCAGGAGTTCGGGTTCGCATTCACCCCCGAGCTGATGGCCAAGCACAACATCGTCGGGCAGGGACTCGGCGCTGAGATGATCGCCGATGAGTGGGAGATACCGCGCTCCGAGCTCGACGAGCTGGCAGTGCGCTCGCACAAACTGGCCCATCAAGCCACCGAGGAGGGTCGCTTCGAGCGCGAGATCGTGCCGTTCTCGGTCAATGG
>JBAPMC010000305.1:0-5946 GCA_049278415.1 Solirubrobacteraceae bacterium | reverse complement strand
GCCCGAATCATCGAGCACGATGTCGCAGTCGCGACTGCGACCGATCACCGCGCCGCGCGGGGCCACGAGCAGGCGTTTGCCGGATAGAACCAGCAGCGCCTTTGAGCGCCTGCGCGTCCCCGTACTCTCGACTGCGTGGCGAACACGCTCAGAGTTGCTGAAGATCATCGTGTTGCCAGCGACATCAGCAGCTTCCTCGTATGGAGCCCCGCCCATCTCGCCGGGCTGTGCGGAGGCAATCGAGTCGCCGAGGAGATCGCTCGGCGCTCGGCGGGGGTTGGCGAAGTCCGAAGGCGCTTTCTCCTCGATCTCCTCGGGCTTTGCCAGTCGAGCTTCGATCCCAAATTCGCCGAGCTGCAGTTGCTCGTCGGTGTGAAACGTGATGCGGGGGCGCGAAGCGAGGGCGAGATCCTCCCCTCGCGCGTGCTCGAGCAGATAGGCGCACAACTCATCGATCACCTCCTGCTCCACCCCGTCGTAGCGAGCACGGTCCCTGGGAGAGAGCCACACCGAGTACTCGTTGGGCGCATATACGCGCGACACCGAGGTGGTCCTGTTCTCGTCCATCTCTCGCGCGAGCTTGCGCGCCAGCTCCATCGGACGGACCTCAGCTTTGAACATGCGTCCGAAAGTGCCCTCGACGAGGCCGGCGATCATGTTCTCCAGTGTCCTCAGGGCATTCATCTCAGAGCACCTCGGCTTGGCCGCGGCGATTACACCCACTCTAAGGGCCGCGTGCGATGGGAGTGCGCGGACAGTGTGTACTAAAGCGTCAGGGCCAGTAAAGCGGGGTCGGGTGGAGCTTCAAGCAGGGCCGCGCAGAGCACGCGCGCAGACCGCCAGCACGCAGCCCAGAGACGCCGCGAGCAGCGCGCCATGCGGGCTGGGCTGGCTCATATGCGCGATCAGCGTGCGGTCCAGCAGCGGCGCCGCTGCGAGCAACGCAATGCTCCACACAACCGCACCGCCCACGTCGAGCGCCGGGCTGCGTCCACGCACGATCCACGGCAGGATGGCGCTGGCGAGCGCCCACACAGCCGCGCCGAGCAGCAACTCGATAGTGAGCGTGGCGCCGATCACGTGCATTGCGGCCTTCCCAAACGACGCCTCCCAGGCGCTTCGCGCCGGCAAGCCGCTCGGCGGCCCCAACCACAGACGCTTTGCAAGCAGTGACTCGGCTAGCGCCAACCACCAGAAACCGAGCGCCGCAAGAGCCGCCCGCGCACGCCAATCGGCCCGTTGACCGGCGAGGGCAGGAAAGGCGCCGGCGAGGCCAACGAGACCGAGCGCAGGCGCCAAAGCAGCTGCCAGCCAGCCCGGCCCTGAGCGACGTGGCAAGGCCAACAGCGGAGCACCAGCCACCAATATCAGCAGCGACACGCCAGAGCGTCCCTCCACCGCCTGCCAGGCTGCGGCGGCAAGCACACAGCCGAGCCACACCAATCGCGGTAGCGCCACACGGCGGCGTGATGGGGCTTGAAGTGCCCGATCGTCGATCTCGTCCTCGGCCGCGCGAGGGTTGGCGTGCTGAGGAAGGGCAGTTGGCGAGTTGCCGGCGCGGGCCCCTCGCTCGGGCCGCTCGAATGGAGACGGTGGCTTCTTGCTGGAGCTCCACTGAGGCGGATCGGCTGTCCATCTCGCCGTAGCCCGCCTGGAGAGCAAACGCGACTTCATGCCGCGATCGAGTGCGGCGGCGAGGGCCTCGTGTAGATCGGCGAGCGTGCCTCGATGCTCGGGTTCGGGGTCGAGCGCCGTGTCCAAAGCGCGGGTCAGCTCACGCGGTAGATCCCGGCGGCGGCACTCCAGTGGCTCAATCTGAGCACCGATCCGGCGTGCGGTGGCCGCGGGAGTGCGGCCACGTACCGGGTTGACGCCACTTAGGGCCTCGTACAGGACCAGTGCAAGCGAGTAGAGATCGGCAGAGGGACCTGCCTCGTAGCCTTCACTCTGCTCGGGAGCCATATAGGCGAGCGTGCCGAGCACGTCTCCGGCACGAGTCAGCGCATCGTCCCCCGCCAGCCGTGCGCCTCCAAAGTCGGCGAGCTTTGCGACAGTCGGCGCAGGGCCGCGCGAGGTGATCTGCTCGACGGCATCACTCGGCACGAGCACGTTCTGGGGCTTGACGTCGCGATGGATCACACCACGGGCATGCGCATGCTCGAGCGCTCCGATGAGCTCCAGTCCGATCTCAAGGATCTCCTCGTCGCAGAGCCGGTCCTCGGCAATTAGCTGAGCAAGCGTGGCGCCCTCAACAAGCTCTGAGATCAAGTAGAAGGCGTCAACGCCTGCGATCGCCTCGTACAGCGCCACGATCGCCGGGTGCGCCAGGCGCGCCGTGGCAAGCGCCTCGCGAGTGGCACGCTCACGATCCTCCTCAAAGGGCAGCGGGATGCGCTTGACCGCCACCGTGCGGTCGAGCTGTTCATCGTGGGCGCGCCACACCGTGCCGAACCCACCCGCACCGAGGCGCTCAAGCAGTTGATAGCGGTCGAGCAGCAGCTCCCCTGGACGCCGGGAGCGCTCGTCGGATACACGTACGCCTGCATCGTCCGCGGACGCTCCATGGGACGTCTGTGGCGCGCCCGGGTAATCCTCCCCGGAGGCTCCAGGCGGGCCTTCTTGGGATCCCGAGGCAACGCGACGAGGGTCTTGAACAAGGGTCTTTGAGGAGTCCACCGCCTCCGCGTTCGCCGCAGCACGGGTCTTTCCCTGCTGGGTGAATGTGCGATCTCACGCTGGCCGAGAAGTTGCAACAAACAGTCCGAGTGCCGGTGGAGTCATACTGGTGAGCTTCACAAGCCCCTGCAAGGAGCACTCTTTTGTCGTTCTTCGACGACGAGGACGAGGAGCCGCCGACCACGGTACGGCCGGCGCACCCTCAACAACAGCAGCGACCACAGCCGCGGAGGCCGCAAAGCGGGGGTGGACGGACGGACGGGGTGGGCGGAACCGGCGGCGCCTCATCAATCGATCATCACTCGATGATGGTGCGCCGCAGGATCGCAGCAGGAGTAGGCGTGGTGCTGTTGATCCTGATCGTGCTGCTCGTCAATGGCTGCCTCAAGCGAGGCAAACAGCAGGCGCTGGAAAGCTACAACCGAAACGTCAACCAGATCGCGCTGGCCTCGGTATCCCAGGTGGCGCGTCCATTGTTCACCACCCTCTCGGGCGCCAGCAGCAAGTCAGCACTTGCGGTGGAGGTCCAGATAGATCAGCTGCGCCGTGTGGCTCAGGAACAAGCAGAACACGCGAAAGGCCTCAGCGTGCCGAGCCCAATGACTGCAGCCCAGCGCAACCTGCTGCTGGCGCTGGGTATGCGGGAGGAAGGGGTGGCAAAGGTGGCTGGCCTCGTACGTGAAGCGCTCGGCGGCCAAGCGCAGCAGGCGAGCACCAAGATCGCAGGGGCTATGGAGATATTCCTCGCCTCCGACGTCATCTACTCCCAGCGCGTGGCGCCCCTGATACAGCAATCGCTCACGGCTGGCGGTGTCAGCGATCAAACGACGGCCTCCAGCCGCTTCCTACCTAACCTCGGCTGGCTGACTCCCGCAACCGTGCAGGCGAAGATCACCGGCTCCTCAGCGGCGGGAGGGGGATCGCTGGCTCCAGGCACCCACGGGCATTCGCTGAAGGGCGTGAGCGTCGGTACGAGCGCTCTCGAACCCTCCCCCACGCTCAATCACGTCAGCGGTGGCTCGAACCCGACATTCACGGTGATGGTCGAAAACGCTGGCTCGAACCCCGAGACGAACGTCAAGGTAGACGTGTCGGTCACCACCGAAGGAAAGACGCTCAACGCGTCGCACACAATCAACAAGACCGAACCGGGGAGTACGTCCAACGTCGACATCCCGGTGAATGGCGTGACGCTCGGCGCGGCCTCGCGCGTGGCGATCAACATCGAGCCGGTGCCGGGTGAGACGGACACCGAAAACAACAAGGGCACCTACCTGGTGATCTTCGGGAAATAGACGACGGATCACTCGATCGTGCATGAGCATCGGTAAGGCCGGGCACATCGACTCTCCTTCACAGCTGCACGAGCGGCTAACTTGTTCTCGATGACCGCCGCCTCGCTGACCGACACCCAGGGGATCGTTTCGCTCGCAGCGCTCGCCGTGGGGCTTGTTGCGCTCATCGCGTGCGCTGCGCTGACGCTGCGCGTGCGGCGCTTGCGGGCTGCACAGAAGCTAGTGCTCGGCGATGGATCCGAGCGCGACATGGTTGCCCATAGCGCATCGCTACAGGAAGCCTTTGAAGCTCTGCAGGAGTATGTGGGAGACGTCGCTTTGGGCTTGGGGGACCGGTTGGACGGCGTGGAGGTTGCGCTCACAAGCGCCATTGCGCACCACGCGCTGATCCGCTACGACGCTTATAACGAGCTCTCAGGGCAACAGTCGATGTCGATCGCACTGCTCGACGGCAGGCACTCAGGGGTGGTGCTGACGTGCATCCACCATCGCGACCAGGCGCGGGTGTACGCCAAGCAGGTAAAGGAAGGTCAGGGCGAGCTCGAGCTCTCACCAGAGGAGGCAGAGGCTGTGCACGCAGCGCTCAATGAGCAAAGAACGACACCCGCACCGCCCACGACGCGAGCGCAAGCCACAGCGTCGACGGACACCGTAGATGCAGCCGGCGCCTAGCACGACTCCGCGCGTCGGCTATCTGGGGCCGGAGGGGACGTTCAGTGAGGAGGCGCTGCTAGGCAGCGTCGAGGACGCCGCCGTGGCGCCCGTCGCCCTGGAGACCATTCGCGAAGCGGTTATGGCTGTGCAAGCGGGGGAGGTTGAGTGGTCTCTCGTCCCGATCGAGAACTCGATTGAGGGATCTGTGACGGTGACGCTCGACGCGTTGGCCAGGGATGCGAGCGAGGTGGCGATCGTAGGTGAGGTGGTGCTGCCCGTGCGCCACTATCTGATTGCCCGCAGGCGGCTTGAGCTGGGACAGATCGAGACGATCGTCTCCCACCCGCATGTACCGGGCCAGTGCACGCGCTTCCTGCACAAGCAACTCCCACGTGTACGGGTTGTTGCCGCCACCTCGACGGCCGAGGCGGTGCGGCTCGTGGCGGAAGGCGAAAGCGATGGGGCAAACGAGGGCTATGGGAGGTGGGCAGCTATCGGCACACAGCTTGCGGGCGAGTTGTATGGGTGCACAGTGATTGCCGAGGGAATCCAGGACCGCGAGGACAACGAGACCCGCTTTGTGTGGCTGGCGCGCACGGACTCCTCGACGGGCGTACCGCCGCTGCGCTCGACGGGCGCAATGGGGCATAAGACCTCGCTCGTGCTGTGGGGACCCGGCGCCGATCGCGCTGGCTGGCTCGTGCTGTGCTTGGACGAGTTTGCGCGACGCGCGATCAACCTCACCAAGATCGAGTCGCGGCCCATGCGCGAGCGGCTCGGGCACTACATGTTCTTCCTCGACTTGGAGGGATCACTGGCGGATGAAGCCGTCTCCGAGGCTCTTGTCGGCTTGCGAGCTATGTGTGAGCAGGTGCGCGTGCTGGGCTCTTACCCTGCAGCTCGAAAGACTCCAAAAGGCTGACATGTCCCTGCCAATCGGCAGGTCTCCTCACAGCTGCGAGGAGACGAAGAGGAGCTCGGACGGCGTTCCTGGGAGACCCGACGGGGGACGGAGGGACGGGGGGATCGCTACACTGCGGCGCTGAAGATGGAAAGCACGGTGCCCACAGAGCCAGTGGGGTCCGTGCCGCCCTCAGAGCACCAGCGGCACGGACCGAGCTCATCGTCGAACACGGCGATGGGTGGCCGGGTGCTCGTCCTCAACGCAACCTTCGAGCCAATCAACGTGTGCTCGGTCCGCCGTGCGGTGGTTCTCCTATTGAAGGAGAAGGCAGAGCTGATCGAGCGCGGACTGTGGGAACTGCACTCCGAGAGCTCCTCGCTCGCTCGTCCTGTCGTAATCCGGCTCGTGAGCTATGTG
>JBAPMC010000304.1:0-8897 GCA_049278415.1 Solirubrobacteraceae bacterium | reverse complement strand
CCGAAGGGGTTCAGGTGTTCTCTACGCGTGGCGCGGCGGGTTGGTCCTCGGTTGATGTCGGCACTCCTAACGAAGTGTCGTCAGGAGCTATCGGCGGTTTCGGGCAGGAATACCGATTCTTCTCGAGCGATCTGTCTCGTGGTGTGGTGCAGCGTACTGGTCCGTTTTTGCCGTCGCTGTCCGCGGAAGCTTCCGAACGGACCCCGTATCTACGGAGCCTGTTTGCGGACGGTGATGTCGAAGATGCGTGTGTGTCGTCTTGTTTTGCGCCGTTGGCTACGGGTGTTCCCGGCTTTGAAAATGTGCCGCCTGGCACCGAAATTGGTCGGGAAGGCGGTCCGGCATTCATAGCGGCCAGCTCGGATCTCGCGCATGTCGTGGTCGAATCGCCGGTGGCGCTCACCGAAGAAGCGCCAGGCGGTGGTCCCGGTTTGTATGAGTGGTCTGCCGGGCGGTTTCAGCTGATCAATGTTCTGCCCGGTGGTCTGGTCGCGCCGCAGAGCAGCGCGCCCATCTTGGGCGATAGTCCGGGAAATATTGCTGCGTCTGCGATCTCGGCGGATGGATCTCGCGTCATCTGGTCCGAACATGCTGGCGGGTCGCATCTCTATATGCGCGATATGCGCGAGAGGGTGACAGTGCGCCTCGACGCGATCCAGGCGGGTGCTTCGGGCGAAGGGTCTGTCGGACCATTGTTCCAGTTCGCCTCGAGCGACGGCTCACGGATCTTCTTCACTGATACGCAGGGCTTGACGGTTGATGCGGGTTCGGGTGGCGGTAATGCCGATCTGTATGAGTGCGTGATCGTGGATGGTGGGGGTGAACCTGAATGTGATCTTTCTGATCTGACTCCGCATGCGGGTGCTGAAAGCGCACATGTGCAGGGTGTGATCGGTGGCTCTGAAGAAGGGTCTTCGCTGTACTTCGTCGCTGACGGTGTGTTGAGCACGAACACAGACAGTTCTGGTCAGCAGGCCGTGCAGGGCACATGCGGCATCTTCGGCTCGCACCCTGCTACGCCTATGTGCAATCTCTATCTCGAGCGTGACGGTACGACGAGTTTGGTGGCCGTGATCTCAAGCGAAGATAATAAAGACTGGGCAGGAAGCAATGGCGGCGAAGGTCTTGGGGCGAGGACGGCGCGGGTGTCGCGGGATGGCGAATGGTTGGCGTTTATGTCTCAGCGCTCGCTTACGGGCTATGACAATCGCGACGCGGTGAGTGGTGTTTCTGACGAGGAGGTCTATCTCTATCACGCTGGTGATGGCAAGGTTGTTTGTGCGTCGTGTAACCCGAGTGGGGCGCGGCCCCGGGGCGTAGAATACGAACGGCTCCGTCTCGTCGCGGGTGACCGGGTATGGAAAGGCAAAACGTGGCTTGCGGCGAATGTCCCGGGTTGGACTTCATATACAGATGGGCTGGCTCTTTATCAGTCGCGTTATCTGTCGGATTCGGGTCGTTTGTTCTTTGATAGCTCTGATGCTCTGGTGTCGCAGGATACGAACGGCACGGAGGATGTGTACGAGTATGAGCCGGTGAGTGTGGGGTTGTGTGCGAATGGGGTTTCGACGTTTGGTGAAGCGTCGGGCGGCTGTGTGGATCTGATTTCCTCGGGGACCTCCAAGGAAGAATCGGCGTTTCTCGATGCGAGTGAATCGGGTGATGACGTGTTCTTTTTGACCGCGTCGCAACTGTCGGGTCGGGACACGGATGACTCGCTTGATGTGTACGACGCGCATGTCGGTGGGGGCGAAAGGGAAGTGTTGCCTGCGGTGGAGTGTCAGGGAGACGCCTGCCAGCATCCGGTTGCTGCGCCTGAAGACCCTACTCCGGGCTCTCTCACATATCAGGGTCCTGGGAACATCACGATCGGACCGGCTGTCGTGAGGCATGGAAGAGCGGTGCTTTTGAGTCGTGCGCAGAAGCTGGCGAACGCGTTGAAGGCGTGCAGGCATAGACCGAAGCGCAAGCGGGCTGTATGCAAGCGCCAGGCAAGGCGCGCGTACGTGCAAGCACGTAAGGCGAGCAGCACAGGCAAGGGGAGGGGTCGCTGATGAGCCTCAGGAATGATAGGCGCGTGATGCTCGGGACGCTGGTTGTTGCGATGGTGTGGATATCGAGCTGTGTGGCGGCGACACCGTCACAGGCGCTTTCGTCGTGGTGGCATCTCTCCTCCGGTGCGCGGCCGACTTATTTGCCGCCGGAAGGCACGGGCGAGATCGTCGTGACGGCCGAGAATTTTGGTGACGCGAGCGTGAACGGCGCGAAGTCGCCGGTGCGGATCATGGACACGCTGCCGGCGGGTTTGAAAGCGGTCGGTGTCTCCGCGGGCAAGCTTTACGGGAACACCATCACGCCTATGTCCTGCGAACTGGCTTCGCTGACGTGCACGCTTGAAGGATCACTGGTGCCCTATGAAGAAATCGAGCTACGCATCGAAGTGGAAGTGTCGCCGGGGGCGGAATCGGGCGAAATGAACCATGCCGCGATCAGTGGTGGTGGTGCGCCGAGCGCGAGTGTGACGCGGCCGGTCACGATCAGTGAAGAAAAAGTACCGTTCGGTTTGCAGGAATACATGTTGAGCGCCGAAGAAGAAGGCGGTGGGCTTGACATACAGGCCGGGTCACACCCGTTTCAGGTGACGGGCTCGTTCATTTTCAACCAGGGCGCTGACGCGCCGGTGAGCAAGGGGCCTGCTGTCGAACCGGCGGGTCTGGTCAAGGATATCTATACGAAGCTGCCGCCAGGGTTGATCGGCAACCCGATACCGATACCGCGCTGCACGCTGGCGCAGTTCTTGGTGATCGTCACAGAAGAGGATGAATGCTCACCGCAGAGCGCTGTCGGTGTCGCGTCTGTCACGGTTTTTGTGCGTCATTTCGGTGTGTTCACGATTACGGTCCCGATCTTCAACCTTGAACCTTACGCGGGTGAGCCCGCGCGGTTCGGGTTCTTGATCGTCACGGGCCCCGTCCCGGTGATCTTGGACACTTCGGTACGCAGCGGTGAAGACTATGGCATCACGGTCAGTTCCTCGAATATCAGCCAGATCGGGGGTTTGTTGAGCGTGCGCACCACTTTCTGGGGCGACCCGGCGGACCCAAGGCATGATAGCTCGCGCGGGTGGGGATGTCTTGCGGAAACCCGGGGAGAAAGCGCCCCTAATCCCTGTAGGCATCTCGAAGCGATCCAGCCTCCGTCGTTCTTGACGATGCCGACGTCGTGTGACGGGCAGTTGCAGAGCAGCGCGGAAACGGACGCTTGGAACGAAGCTGGACATTTGAAGGATTTCCCGACCGTCGAACCGCTGGAGGCGATGGACGGTTGCAACAGGTTGCCGTTCAGCCCAAGCATCCAGGCCTCGCCGACCACGACGGACGCCTCGGCGCCGTCGGGTCTTGACTTCGACGTGTTCTTCAAAGACGAAGGCTTGACAAGCGCCGAAGGCCTCGCGCAATCCCAGTTGAGCAAGACCGAAGTCGTGCTGCCGCAAGGGCTCACGATCAACCCTTCAGCTGGTGTCGGTCTCGGTGGCTGCAGCCCCAGCGACTATGCACGCGAGACGCTCACATCGGCGCCCGGTGCTGGCTGTCCCGATGATTCGAAGCTTGGGACTGTCACGATCGAAACGCCACTGTTGCCGGTCCCTGTCAACGGGAGCGTGTATATCGCCCAACCTTATGAAAACCCGTTCCTCGAACCAGCGGCTGGTCACCCCAACGGAACACTCGTTGCGCTGTACGTGGTCGCGAAGAACCCCGAAACCGGAGTGCTCGTCAAGCTCGCGGGAAAGGTCACACCGAACCCCGTTACGGGTCAACTCACGACGACCTTCGAAAACAATCCACAACTGCCGTTCGCTCGCTTCAACTTCCATTTCCGCGAAGGACAGCAAGCACCGCTGATCACCCCACCCTTGTGCGGTTCATATACGACCCGAGCTGTACTCTCACCCTGGTCAGAACCCTTGAGCCCTCTGACAGAGACCTCGTCGTTCACGTTGACCAAAGGCTTCGACGGTGGCGCCTGTCCATCGGGTGGACTGCCGCCGTTTGATCCCGGGATACAAGCCGGCCAGCTGAACAACAACGCGGGCTCATTCAGCCCGTTCTACCTTCATCTGACAAGAACGGATGGCGAGCAGGAGATCTCTGGGTTCTCGACCAACCTGCCCTCCGGCCTGACCGGCGACCTATCGGGCATCCCGTTCTGTCCCGAGGCTGCGATAGCTCAGGCACGTGTGAAGACGGGGGCTCAAGAGGAAGCAGAGCCATCCTGTCCAGCCGGGAGCCAAATCGGACACACCTTGGTCGGCACGGGCGTCGGTGCGGTCCTGGCGTATGTGCCGGGCAAGATCTATTTGGCGGGTCCGTTCCATGGCGCTCCGTTCTCGATCGTGGCCGTCACCTCTGCCGTCGTCGGCCCATTCGATTTGGGAACGGTCGTGTTGCGCTTCGGCCTCACGATCGATCCCTACACCGCGAGGGTCAGCGTGACTCCCGCTAGCTCTGAACCGATCCCGACGATCCTTGACGGAATCGTCACGCACGTCCGCGACATTCGCGTCTACATCGACCGTTCTCATTTCACGCTTAACCCGACCAGTTGCAACCCACTGACGATCGGCAGCACGCTCACGAGCAGTTTGGGCCAGGCAAAGACGGTCACCTCACCGTTTCAAGCATCGAACTGTCAGGCGCTGGCGTTCAAACCGATCTTCAAGGTCTCAACCTCGGGCAAGACATCCCGCAAAAGTGGTGCGAGCCTGAAGGTCAAGCTGTCCTATCCCACAAGCGTTCAAGCGAATATCTCCAAAGTGAAGGTCGACCTACCAAAGCAATTGCCATCACGCCTAACGACTTTGCAGAAGGCGTGCACAGCCGCACAGTTCGAAGCGAACCCCGCCGGATGTCCCGCGGCGTCGATCATCGGGCACGCAAAGGCGGTCACGCCGTTGATTCCCGTTCCGTTGGAAGGCCCCGCCTATTTTGTCAGCCACGGTGGCGAAGCCTTCCCGAGCCTGGTCATCGTGCTGCAGGGCTACGGCGTCACGATCAACCTCGTCGGCACGACATTCATCAACAAAGCCGGCATCACGAGCAGCACATTCAAGACAGTCCCCGACCAGCCCGTAGGCAGCTTCGAACTGACGCTACCTCAAGGCAAATACTCAGCACTAGCGGCTACCGGCAACCTATGTAAGGCGAAACTCAACATGCCCACCGAGTTCGATGCCCAAAACGGCGCGGTCATCCACCAAACCACAAAGATCAGCGTCACAGGCTGCCCAAAGACACAGAAGGCAAAGACAAAGAAGAAGGCAAGCAAGCACAAGAAGAAGAAGAAGTGACATGGCTAACAAGGAAAGAGCCTTGTCGAGACGGACGCCGCTCAACGGCATAGCCCGCGACGGAGAGGAGGCGGCGCGTGAGCTTGGGCGTGAGCGTGTGATCGAGATCCAGCGCGCGCGCTTGATCGCGGCACTATTCGAGGTGAGCGCCGAGCGCGGGGCCGGGAACGTCGCTGTCGCGCATGTCGTTGAGCGCGCGGGAGTGTCGCGACGCACGTTCTACGAACTGTTCGCCGACCGGGAGGAGTGCTTCCTCGCGGGGTTCGACGACGCGATAGCGCGTGCCTCACAGCACCTACTGGACGTCTACGACCACAAGGCGCGCTGGGCTGAGCGGACCCGGACGGCTCTGCTTGCCACGCTCGAGTTCCTAGAGGTAGAGCGCGGTGCAGCACAGCTTCTCATCGTGGGCTCGCTCGGCGCCGGCACCCGTGCGATCGAACGTCGTCAGGGCGTGCTCGCCCAGATAGCTACGGTTGTCGATGAAGGGCGAGGGGAGACAAAGGCTGGCGCAAAGCTGGCGCCTCTGACCGCCGAGGGCGTCGTCGGCGGTGTTCTATCGGTTCTGCACACCCGGCTCTTGGAAGACAGCGAGGGATCACTCCTCGATCTAACCGGGCCATTGATGAGCATGATCGTGCTGCCCTACCTCGGGCCCGCTACAGCGCGCAAGGAGCTCACCCGCCCGGCGCCGAGGCGACAGCTGGCCAGCCGAGCCAACACCGGCGACCCCTTGCGTGACGTAGGAATGCGGCTCACCTACCGCACGGTGCGCGTGCTTATGACGGTGGCTGCCAAGCCGGGAGCATCTAACCGCGAGGTCGGTATCGGCGCCGGGATCGAAGACCAGGGACAGATATCGAAGCTGCTAGCCCGCCTGCAACGACTCGAGCTCATCCAGAACACACGCCCCGCGCCCGCAAGGGGCGCACCGAACGCCTGGGGTCTAACCGAGCGGGGATGGAACGTGCAGCACGCAATCGCAGGACAGCCCGCACGGGGGTGACAGTGGCCTCTCTGTAACAGCTCCTGAGGAATGCGGGATTGCGTGCAACTATCGTCTTGCCCGATGCTGATTGCCATCGACGGCCCTGCGGGAGCCGGTAAGTCAACGGTTGCGCGTGCACTCGCGGCAGCGCTTGGCTTCACCTACCTGGACAGCGGCGCGATGTACCGCTGCATAGGGCTGCTCGCGCTCGAGTCTCCCCGTGAGCTGCCCGCAGCGCTGGCGCAAGCCAGCCGTATCGAATTCGTCGCGGACGCTGACTCCTCTGCGTCCGAGCGGCGCGTGCTGCTCGACGGGCGCGATGTAAGCGAGGCGATACGCGAGCCTGAGGTCTCCGAGGCGGCCTCGCGAGTTGCAGCCGATCCCGGTGTGCGCGAAGCGCTCGTCGCCAAGCAGCGTGAGCTGATCGCCGGTGGTGACTGGGTAGCCGAGGGACGCGACATCGGGACCGTGGTGGCTCCCGAGGCCGAGCTGAAGATCTATCTGACCGCAGATCCGGTTGAGCGTGCACGCCGGCGGGCAAGTGAGCTGGGCGGCGATCAGGCGACCGTCATGGCCGAGCAGACGCTTCGCGACGAGCGCGATTCCACGCGCGAGCACAGCCCGCTGCAAGCCGCTCCCGGTGCCGTCGTATTGGATACGAGCGCCATTACCGTCGAGCAGGTCGTGGAGCACGTCGCAGCGCTCGCGCGGAAGGCTCGCGCCTCGGCTTGAGCGTCGCCGAGGATCATCGCGCCGAGACGAGCCTTCCCGCCGGTCATACTCATCCGATGCAGAAGGTGGCGATAGTCGGGTACCCGAACGTGGGCAAGTCCTCGCTCGTGAACCGCTTGGCGGGCTCGCGCGAGGCCGTTGTGCACGAGCGGCCCGGAATCACACGCGACCGCAACGAGATCGAGTGCGAGTGGGGTGGGCGCACGTTCACGCTGATCGACACGGGCGGAATGGACTTCCAGGACGAGGACCCGTTGTCCGGTTCGATCCGCGAGCAGGCGCGCGCCGGCATCGCCGATGCGCAGGTCGCCGTGCTCGTGGTAGACGCCCGCGCCGGGGTGCGACCAGGCGACGAGGAGATGGCGGAGCTGCTGCGCCGCTCGCCACTGCCGACCATCGTCGCCGCCAACAAGTGCGACGGGGTGGCCGACCTGCCGCTCGCCGCAGACTTCCACCGTCTCGGTCTGGGCGAGCCACTGGCGGTCTCCGCCGCCCAGGGGCTCGGCACGGGCGACCTGCTCGACCGCGTCACAGAGCTGCTGCCGCCCCAGGAGGACGGGGTCGCAGACGAGGAGGAAATCCGCCTTGCGCTGATCGGCCGCCCGAACGTAGGCAAGTCCTCGCTCGTCAACCGCTTCCTCGGCGAAGATCGCGTGATCGTCTCAGAGGTCGCCGGCACCACGCGCGACGCCATCGACACGCCGCTCGAAGTCGACACCCCCGAGGGCGGTCGCAGGCTCGTGTTGATCGACACCGCCGGAATGCGCCGCCAGTCGAAGGTCTCCGACTCGGTCGAGTACTACACCACGTTGCGCTCCCAGCGCGCAGCTGAGCGGGCAGACGTCGCGCTTGTCGTGTGCGATGCCACAGACGGAGTCACGAGCCAGGACCTGCGTGTCGCAGAGCTTGCCATGAAGGCCGGTTGCGCCACCGCGATCGTGCTCAACAAGTGGGACCTTCACGAAGGCACCGAGCAGGATCTCGACCACGAGCGCGCCCGCGTGGCCGCCAAGCTGCGCCTGCGCCCGCGCGTGCTCACCACCAGCGCGAAGACAGGTCGCAACGTCTCGCGCCTGATCGCCGAGACGCTCGCGCTTGGCGATCGCCGCCGCAGACGCATCCCCACGCCCGAGCTCAACCGCTTTCTCGCGGAGGCCGTACAGGCGCGCCAGCCGCCGGTCGGCACGCGCCGCGGCTCAAGCCAACATCGCCTGAAGCTGATCTATATGACCCAGATCGGTGAGCGCCCGCCGCGCTTTGCCATCCAAGTCAACTCGCGTGCACGCGTCACACGCGACTACGCATACTTCCTCGAGAACCGTCTGCGTGCCCGCTACGGCATGGACGGCGTGCCCCTGATCGTAGACTTCGTCGAGCGCGGCGCCCGCACCCGGGAGCGGGCCGCGGAAACTCTGCGCACCCTTCCCAAGCGAACACCTGGAGCCGATCCTCAAGTTATGAGCCACCATTCCGACAACGAGTTCCTGTTCACCTCCGAGTCGGTCACGGAGGGCCACCCCGACAAGATCGCCGATCAGATCTCTGACGGCGTGCTCGACGCCGTGCTCACCGACGACCCCTACGGTCGCGTCGCATGCGAGACGCTCGTCAACACGGGGCTGATCGTCGTCTCGGGCGAGATCTCCACCGACACCTACGTCGACATTCAGGAAGTCGCACGCGAGACGGTTCGCCGGATCGGCTACGACAACGCCTCCTATGGCTTCGACTGCGACACCTGCGCCGTCATCAACGCGATCGACAAGCAGTCCCCGGATATCGCCCAGGGTGTCGACACGGCTTATGAGACACGTCACGACCCCGCCG
>JBAPMC010000303.1:0-17793 GCA_049278415.1 Solirubrobacteraceae bacterium | reverse complement strand
GCTCAGGGCTATTTCGAGTTCGAAGGCTTCACAGGACATCTGCCGGCCAAGCGCACACGCCCATTCCAGGGCTGGGTGCAGATCAGCGTCGGGTGCAACTGCCGCTGCTCATATTGCATCGTGCCCTCCACGCGTGGACGGGAGGTCTCCCGTCCACTGCACGAGCTCGTGGAGGAGGTGCAAGCGATGGCCAAGGACGGCGTATGCGAGGTGACGCTGCTGGGTCAGAACGTCAACTCATACGGCCGAGATCTGCGCGCCAATGGACAGCCCGAGACGTTCTCCGGCCTGCTCACTCGGCTAGACGCAATCGACGGTATCGAGCGCATCCGCTATACGAGCCCCCATCCGAAGGACATGCGTGAGGATGTGATCCGCGCCCACGCTGAGCTTGGGAGCGTGTGCGAGCACGTGCATCTACCGCTGCAGTCAGGCTCCAGCCGCATTCTCAAGGCGATGCGCCGTACTTATGACCGTGAGCGCTATCTCGACCGTGTAGCGCTGATCCGCGAGCACGTTCCGGATGTTGCGCTCACCACCGATGTCATCGTCGGTTTCCCCGGGGAGACCGAGGAGGACTTCGAGCAGACGCTGGAGGTGGCGGAGCAGGTGGGCTACGACGCCGCCTTCACGTTCATATTCTCCCCCCGCCGTGGCACCGAGGCGGCACAGATCACCGACGGCATCGTGCCTCACCCGGTCAAGGTGGAACGCTTGGAACGACTCGTAGAGGTGGTTCAACGTCATGCGCTCGAGCGTGCGCAGCGCTTCATTGGACGCACACTGGAGGTGCTCGTGGAAGGTCCGTCGCGCACCGACCCTGAGCGGCTGCGGGGACGCACCCGCCACAACAAGGTGGTCAACTTCGCAGGCCTCGCCAACCCTGGCGAGCTCACTCAGGTAGAGATCACCGCCGCCACCAGCCAGACTCTCTCCGGCGAGGAGAGCCTTGTGGCGCGCGCCATTGGCTAAGTAGACGGGCCGCCTCCCGGACGGGGCTTACCCGCCGTCCGGGAGGCTCATACCCGTGTGCTCGAGCGGGCTTACCGCTACTGGGACGTTGCTCCCGATGGAGGACCGCCTTCATAGACCGAGCCCGAGCTCGAGCCGGATTCCGAGCTCGAACCGGACTTGCTGCCCATATTCGGACAGGGATGACCGGTCGATCCCTGCTGTGGCGTCTGCGTCTTCGGCGCCGTGGATGGCGTCGAAGGGGTGCTGGGAGTGGACTGTGTCGTGGCCGTGGATGTCGTCGAGCTGGGCGCCGCAGCAGCGCCCGCGATCCCGGCTACTGCTCCTCCGGTAGCGAGAGCGCCAACGACGATTCCAACTCGAATCATTCCTGCCCGTTTCATACGCGAACCTCCAATGGTCAGTGAGGGGCTTACCCGAACCATCCTGCGACCATTCCCTAAGTCAGGCAGAACGCGCGTCTAAGCATTCCCGAAGGAAAACGTAGGAGAGCTCTTATAGACGCCAAGCCTCTAGGAGGTCGAAGGGCAAGCCAGACAAGGACGCACCGACCGAAGTGTGCGTCTGCACACAAGGGAGGGAGGACGCCGTATGGCGCCGCCCCTCAACCTCCTAGCGCTTTATGCGTTGGCCGTCGGCCACATTCGCGACGATCTTCTCGCTACCCGCCCTGCGCGTGATCGAGGCGGAGATCTCAGGTGCAAGGCCTGCCAGGGCAGAACCGAGACGCAGCGAGATCGGGGCCACGTCAAGCTCGCCACGGTTGCTCTCGATCGCCCGCACAACCGCTTTGGCTACATTCTCGGGACTGCGCGTTCCGACGCCTGCGGGCAGCTTGACACCGGCCTCGGCGAACATACCCGCTTCCCGGATGAAGCCGGGGAAGATCGCGGAGACGCCCACACCCGTCCCATGCAGCTCGGCGCGCATCGCCATCGCAAAACCACGCAAGCCGAACTTCGTGGCGTTGTAGATCGAGCTGCCGGCGGTGGCTGCCTTGCCTGATAGGGAGGACATGAAAAGCAGATGCCCACGCCCGCGTCCCACCATCGCCGGCGCAAGCGCGTGCGCCATCGCAATAGGCACGCGCAGGTTCACCGCAATCGCACGATCGATCTGCTCAAGCGTGAACGAGTCGAGCTTCCCACTGGCAGGCAGGGCGGCATTCGCCACGAGGATGTCCAGCTCGCCCATCTCGGAGAGCAGACGGTCCACCTCCGCCGGGTCGCTGAGATCGACCACGAGCGTACGGGCTTCCAGCTCGGAGGCAAGTGGCTCGAGCACCTCGACGCGACGGCCGGTGAGGATCAGTTGAGCGCCCTTGGCAGCCAGCTCCCGTGCAATCGCCTGACCGATCCCGCCGCTTGCACCGGTCAGCAGCACCGTGGAGCCTGAGATATCCATGAGCTGCAAGCCTACGCAAATGCGCTCCGCAGTGCATGTCATCGCCCTGTTCGGACCGACCGGGGTAGGCAAGACCGCCATCGCGGTAGCCCTCGCGCGGGAGCTGCGCGCGCGTGGCGAGCAGCCGGTGGCCATCTCCGCCGACGCCTTGCAGGTCTACCGTGGTCTGGAGACACTCACAGGCGTAGCCTCTGCCGCCGAGCGCGCCGAGCTGGAGCACCGCCTGATCTCCTTCCTGCCACTGGACGGGAGTTTCAGCGCCGGCCAATACGCAGAGCTTGCCCATGCCGAGATCGACATGGCGCTGAGCGAAGGTCGCCGCCCGATCGTTGTGGGAGGCACCGGTCTCTATCTACGCGCGGCGCTCACCAATCTCGATCTGCGTCCTCCACCGCCGGAGGGGGTACGCGAGCGTTGGACCGCCGAGCTCGAACGCCACGGAGCCCCCGCCCTGCACGCACTGCTTGCCCAGCGCGCCCCGTGGGCCGCCGAGGGGATCGCTCCAAACGACCGCCAACGCGTCGTGCGGGCACTCGAGCTGCTCGACGCAGGTGAGCTCCCCCATCCGGGCACCCCTCATGGCGGGGTGCACACTAGAGAGCACGGGCAAGCTGACGACCAGCCGGACAATCCCTCACAACTGTGGACAGAGGAGGTCAGACAACCGACGATGCTTGTGGGGCTCGTGATGGAGCGTGACGAGCTCTATGCGCGGATCAACGCTCGCGTCGAGGGGATGCTCACTGCGGGCGTACGCGAAGAGGTGCGCCGCGCCCATGCTGCAGGAGCCAGCGGGACAGCCCGCAAGGCGCTCGGCTTCGAGGAGATCCTCTCCGATGATGTTGAGGCCACTAAGCGCCGTACTCGCAACTATGCACGCCGCCAGCTCACTTGGATGCGCAAGCTCTCAGGCGTGTACGAGATGGACGTCTCCGGCCGAGCCGCAGAGGACACAGCCGCAGAGATCGTAGAGGCGGTGGGCAAACTGGAGGAGTCCGAGCCCAACAGCCAGAGCGCCTAGACTGCTGCGCCGCATGAGCATTCACGCAAGGCCAGCAACTATGAGGTTTGAGAAGTGGCAGGCGCTCGGCAACGACTACCTGATCCTAGAGCGGGCTGAGCTTCCGTTCGAGCTCACCCCAGCGCGCATACGCAAGCTCTGTGAAGGGCACTTCGGCGTATTCGCCGATGGGATTCTGTTGTTGACACCATCGCAAGACGAGCGCTTCGTGGCGCAGCTTGCGATTTACAATCCAGATGGCTCGGAGGCTGAGCTTTCGGGCAACGGAGCGCGAGAGGCGATCCTCTATCTGCGTAGGCAGGGGTGGACGAATAAGGACGTCTTCTCTATTCAAACAGCAGCGGGAGAGATACGTCCAACAATCACCGGCAAGGACACCTGTCGTGTCGACATGGGCTGCGCCAGCCTCACCTCCAAGGACTTCCCAGCCGGTCCCGACGATGGCCGTGGCGAGCTCGTCGCCGAAGACCGCGCCTGGCGTTTTCAGCATGTGTCGATCGGCAACCCACAATGCGCCATCCATGTTGTTGATCTGGCTACTTTGAACGCTCTTGACCTTCCGAGAATCGGGCCGGCTATCGAAGCGCACGAGCTGTTCCCCAACCGCACAAACGTTTCCTGGTACACGGTGCTCCCTCATCCGAGCGCCCCCCACGGCGGGAGGCGCCCTAACGCAGGCGAGCCCACCGCAGATGGAGGCGGCGCCATCCGCGCGCGTATTTTCGAGCGGGGTGTGGGGGAGACGCTGTCCTCCGGCACGGGCGCCACAGGCGCTGCTGTCGCCTACAGCCTGGCCGGTGGACCCTCACACGTCACGGTGCTGCTCGATGGTGGAGAGTTGGATGTTGAGATTGGAGAAGATCTGCAGGTGAATTTGACCGGCTGGGCTCGTCCCGTGTTCGAGGGACGTATCAGCAACGACTTCCTGGAGGAGCTGCATGAGACCGAGTGAGCGCCTGAGCCGTATCCCGCCGTACCTGTTCGCCGAGCTCGAGCGCAAGATCGCCGCCAAGAAGGCGGCCGGCGTAGATGTGATCAGTCTTGGCATCGGTGACCCGGATCGTCCAACACCGCCGTTGATCGTGGAGGCCATGCAAGAGGCTGTCACCGAGCCCGAGACCCACCAGTACCCCTCCAATCGTGGGCGTGCGGACTTTCGCGAAGCGCTCAGCGACTTCTATGCGCGTCGCTTCGACGTCGAGCTGGACGCCAGCAACGAGATCATCCCAGCCATCGGCGCGAAGGAGGCCATCTTCAACCTGAATCTCGCGTTCCTCGATCCCGGCGACGTGGCGCTCGCCTCAGACCCGGGCTACCCCGTGTACACCGGCGGACCGCTGCTCGTGGGCGCCACTCCAGTTGTGATGCCACTCGTGCCCGAGCTCGGCTTCGTGCCCGACTTGGACGCAATCGACGAACAGACGGCGAGCAGGGCGAAGCTGATGTACCTCAACTATCCCAACAACCCCACCGGCGCGATCGTGCCGCCCGGATTCTTCGAGCGCGTGATCGACTTCGCGCGCACCTATGACGTTCTGGTAGTGCACGACAACGCCTACAGCGAGACCACCTACGACGGCTATCGCGCACCCTCATTCCTTGAGACCTCGGGCGCAAAGGATGTTGGGATCGAGGTGTTCTCGCTGTCCAAGGGCTACAACATGACTGGCTGGCGCTGCGCTGCTGTGCTCGGCAACGCAGAGGCGATAGAGCACTACTGGCGACTGAAGACCAATATCGACTCCGGCCTCTTCGACGCGGTCCAGCTCGCGGGAATTGCAGCCCTCTCGCCGGATGCAGACGTCGAGGTAGCCTCGATGAACGAGCTCTATCGACGCCGCCGCGACCTGGTCTGCGATGCGCTCGCCAAGGCAGGGGTGCATGTCACGCCGCCCAAGGGCACGATCTACGTTTGGGCGCCTATCCCTGCGGGCTTTGAGAGCTCAGCGGCCTACTGCGAGCACGTGCTCGAGCAGGCAGGTGTGGTGGTCTCCCCGGGGGGCGCCTACGGACCCAGTGGCGAGGGCTGGTTTCGGATCTCGCTGACCACGCCCGACGATCGCCTAGCCGAAGCGGTCGAGCGTTTGGCGAGGCTCGGCGCCTGATCTACACTCGGTGTGAATGAACCAACCCTCAAGACGCGCCAGTCAGCGTGCGTTCTGCATCGCCTCGCTGCCTGACGAGGAAAGCCTCGACGAGCTGGGAGAGCTTCTGCGCACCGCTGGTGTGGCGGTGGTTGGCGAGATGATCCAGCGACGCGATCAGCCGCATCCCAACACCTATCTCGGACCAGGCAAGGTCAAGGAGGCCAAACAGGCTGCGCAGGCGTGTGACGCGAACGTGATCGCCTGTGATGACGAGTTGAGCGCACGTCAGGAGCGCAATCTCGAGGAGGCCGTTGGCATGCCGGTTGTGGATCGCACGACGGTGATCCTCGACATCTTCGCCACTCATGCCTCAAGCGCCGAGGGCAAGCTCCAGGTTGAGCTCGCCCAGCTCGAGTACAACCTGGCGCGCATGCGCGGACTGTGGACGCACCTCGAGCGTCTCGGCGGCGGGATCGGAACACGCGGACCGGGGGAGACCCAGATCGAGACCGACCGGCGCCTCGCACGTAACCGGATCGCGGCGCTGCGCCGTCGCCTCGAGCACGTGAAGGGCACGCGCTCAGTGATGCGCGCCGAGCGCGAACGGGCAGCGCTGCCGAGCATCGCCCTCGCCGGCTATACGAACGCGGGCAAGAGCACGCTTCTCAACGCGCTCACCGGCTCAGAGGTGGGGGTGCGCGACCGGCTGTTCCACACGCTCGACCCGAGCACGCGCATGTTGCGCATCGGCGGACGACCTCACCTGCTCACAGACACAGTGGGGTTCATCCGCAAGCTTCCCCATCAACTGGTCGACGCATTCGGAGCCACACTCGAGGAGACACGCCTGGCCGATCTACTGCTGCACGTAGTCGACGCCTCCGCGCCCGAGCACGATCAGGCGACGATGCGCAAGGCCGTTGAGGAGGTGCTCGAGGAGATCGGCGCCGGAGAGCGTCCCCGCGTGCTCGTGCTCAACAAGGTTGACCTGCTCGAGCACGAGGCGCGCGAGGAACTGCGATTGCGCCATCCCGACGCAGTGTTCGTGAGCAGCACGAGCGGAGATGGGCTCCCCGACTTGGAGGAGCGGATCGAACGCGAGCTACGTCATACGCTGCGTCCCATGGAGCTGCTCCTGCCTTATTCGCAAGGCGGAAGCCTCGCCGAGCTGCACGACATCGTGGGGGACCTGCACCGCCAGGACACCCCAGAGGGCGTGCTCGTGCGTGCCTTGGTGCCAGCCCGCCTAGCTGACCGCTACGCCAGGTTCGCGGTCGCTTAAGAGCTCTTAGCGATCGTCTCCGCTGCCTGAGAGCACTCCGCGCTGCTGACGCGAGAAGAGCTTCTTTAGGTTCTGGTTGGCGATCTCATCCAAGTCGAGGCCTAGCTCGCTCGCGAGCTGCGCGACGTACCAGAGCACGTCCCCGAGCTCCTTGGACATGGAAGCACGCCGCTCCTCGCTCACCGTCCCGCCATCGTCGCGAATGGCCTTCTTGGCGTGCTCAGCCACCTCGCCGGCCTCACCCGCAAGTCCGAGGGCTGGATAAGCCAACCACGCCTCACGCGGATACTCAGCAGTGCGGCGCGATTCGCGCTGGTAGTCGGATAGCTCCATATGGTGATCCTACGCCGTCGCTATGCCCGCAGCATGTCGAGCGCTGCGGTGGGCTTCCTGCTCCAAATGATCATCGAGCGGCGCGAGCTCGCTGAGCTCAATGCCAAGCGCTGTGGCAATCAGCCAATCAGCCAACCAGACATTCTTTGGCAGCAGGGGACCATGCATATATGTGCCAATCACACTGCCTGACCTTGCACCCTCCAAGCCGCTATGGCCATCGTTGCCGTGTCCTTTCAAAACACGTCCGAGCGGGGTGGCGTTCGGCCCTAGATATGTGCGTCCGCCGTGATTCTCAAAGCCAGCGAGCACCCGTGGCTCACCGTTTAGATCGACCTCGATCGCCACGTTGCCGATCAGCCGCGGTCCGGGGTCGCGAACAGTGCGCACATCGAGCAGGCCAGCACCCTGCAGCAGCTGCTCTCCGAGCGTGTATGACGAGCCGAGCAGCTGATAACCGCCGCATACCCCGAGCACCACCGCGTTGCGCGCCGCCGCCTCGTGCAGTGCGTCACGCTTGCTGGCAACGAGATCCTCAGCGCAGAGCATCTGGTCACGGTCCTGGCCACCTCCGAGGTAGTAGATGTCGTGCTCACCACCTCCGAGCGGCTCCCCGAGACCGCTACCGCTCAGCTGGAAGCCTATCCCGCGCCACGTACAGCGACGCTCGAGCACGAACAGGTTGCCACGGTCGGCGTAGATGTTCATCAAGTCGGGGTAGAGAGCACACACTCGCAAGGTGTTTGCCTCGTAAGCATTCATTGCCATGAGCTGCTCGCCTCCCTGCGTCGCACGAGAAGCTCGCGCAACGCGAGCATGGCGGTGTAGGTGGGAAGCACATATAGCGGCGCCCCCTCTGGTGCATCCGGGCGCTCAGCCGCCGCGCTGACAAGCGCGCGAGGGAGATCCTCAACCACCCTGATTCGCTCTGGCTCTATTCCCGCATACTTCAGACGCAATGCAAGCTCTGACGCGCGAGTGCCCGAGCAGGTCGCAATACGCACGCGTCCAGCGAGCAACTCGAAGTCGGCGTCCCATATCCAGGAGATGTCATGACCGTCAGCAGTCTTGTCGTTGAGCACACCCAGCAAATCATGGTGGCCGGGCTCAAGGGCCAGAGTTCGCACTACCTCATTGGCTCCTGCGGGATTCTTGACCAGCAATATTCGTGTCTCGCGTCCGTCCACTCTCACAGTCTCGGCTCGTCCGAATGCCGCCTTCGTGCCTTGAAGGCCTTCCACGATGTCCTCAAGCGGGATCTCGAGTGCAACAGCAAGCGCCGCCGCCGCAAGCGCGTTGTAGACGTTGTAGAGGCCGGGCAGGGCGAGCTTCACGTCGGCCTCTCCCTCAGGGACGCTCAAGCGAAAGCGTGCTGAGCGGACACCTTCAAGCGTCACCGAGCGGGCGAGCACGGTGGGGGAGGGTCGCTGCTGCCCACAGGAAGGACAGTGATAGTGGCCGAGGTGGCCAAGATAGATCGCATCGAACGTATAGGGGGCGCCACAGCGACGGCAATGCTTTGCGTCGGCAGCATGAGCCATCCTGTCTAGCGCAAGCGAGTCGTCCTGCACCCCGTAGTAGAGAGCTCCGGAGCGCTCACGTCCGAGGTCCGCTACAAGCGGATCATCGGCGTTGCACACCAGGCGAGCATGCTGGCCTGCGCCACCGCGCACTGTGTCGGCCCAGCGCTCGGCGATCGTGTCGAGCTCCCCGTAACGGTCGAGCTGGTCGCGAAAGAGGTTGCCGAGCACAATCGCCCGTGGATGGAGCTCCGCCGCCATGTGGTCGAGCCACAGCTCGTCCACCTCGAACAGTCCTAGCTCGCCAGCGATCGTGTCGTGTGGACCGGCGGCCGCGAGCAGCGTGGAGGCGATTCCGCCGGCCATGTTGGCTCCAGCCTGGTTATGCACGAGCGAGATCCCCGCAAGCTCGAGAATGCTCGAAGCCATAGCCGCCGTCGTGGTCTTGCCGTTGGTGGCGGATACCAGCACGCTGCCTTGCGACAAGCGTCCAGCGAGCGAGCCGATGGCGGAGGAGTCCATCCTCACAAGCAGCTTGCCCGGCAAGCTTGTGCCACCCCTGCCGCGCAAGCGGGAAGCCGTGCCGACCGCACGTGCAAGCGCCAGCTTCGGCCCAAGCAAATTGCTCATAGCTCAGCTGCAGCCGTGTCCGCGTCGTGGCGCCCACTGAGAAAAGCGTCTGTCCCTTGACCATCCGCTGGAACGAGCACGCGCACAGCCCCACTTACGGCCTTTACAACCACAGGCAACTCGCCGATCGGGTCGCCGTCGGCATACATCGTGAATGGACGGTCGGCGCTAATGCAGACCTCATGGGCGCGAAAGACCGTCACGTTGGGCTCGTGAACGTGCGCCCCGCTGAATACCTTTGGAAGGATTCTCGTCAGAAACCTGATCTTGCTGACGCTTTCGAGAACCACCACATCGAGCAGGCCATCATCAAGCATCGCGTCCGGAGCCGCCCGCATCCCACCGCCGTAGGTCTTCGAGTTGGCAGCTCCAATCGTGTATGCAACAAAGTTGCGATGCGGGCTCGGAGGGTCGAGCTCAATCTCAAAACGAGCAGGCCGCCAAGCCAGCAGGGCACGCAGCGCGCCGTAGACGTACACGAATCCGCCAAGTCGTGCGGGAGCCTCGTTTGCGATGCGGTTGGCGTCGCTGTCGAAGCCTACGCTTGCTATCCCCACAAATGCGCGGCCGTTCACCTCACCGAGATCGAGCCTGCGTGAGAAGCCCGCGGCGATCGTGGCACAAGCCTCAACAGGATCCCCTGAAATTCCAAGTACGCGCGCCAAGTCGTTGCCGCGACCTCCGGGCAGCACTCCCAACAACGCTTCTGGGACCTCGCGGAGGGTGTCTGCAACCGCGCCCACCATCCCGTCACCGCTCAAGCACACCACAGTCTCTCCGGCGAGCGCCGCAGCGGACGCCAGCTCACGTGCGTGATCGAGATCGCGGGTGAGCTCGCTGCGTACTTGAAGACCGTGACCTTCAAGCGCCGCCAGCACATCCGGCAGTACTCGAGCGGCTTTGCCGCCACCGGCGGACGGGTTAACGATCAGGCACAGGGGCGCAGTCATGGCCCAAGCGTATTGGCCTGGGGCGCGAGCAGGCTGCGAACGCCGCGCTCGCGAGTATTGAGAATCACGAAGGGATGCTTAAGAACGCGCGAACATGGCTCAGTGCCGGGGAGAGCGCCACTATGCTGCGCCAATGTCCGTCCGCTCGAGCGCCGCGCACCGCCTGCTGTGCTGCTCAGCAACAGCCACCCTCGGGCTCACTTTGGCAGCGTGTGGATCTACCGTCGGCGGTAGCACACAAGCAAGCACGACCCATCCATCCAAAAGGCAGTCCTCGCTGGCTAGCGCCTCCGGTCACGGATCCACGGTGGGCAAATGTGCCTCGACTAGCGCGCCGGCGCCGAAGGGCTCGCAGAGCATCCGCAAGCCAACGCTGACGCTCGATCCGACGAAGAGGTATGTGGTTAGCCTCGCCACCAACTGCGGCATCATCGACATTCAACTGAACGTTCGCAAGGCGCCCCGCACAACTGCCTCCTTCGCCTATCTGGTCAAGCGAGGCTTCTATGACGATCTCACCTTCCATCGCGTGGCAGCCGGCTTTGTGATCCAAGGCGGCGACCCCAACGGCGACGGCTCCGGTGGCCCGGGCTACACGGTCGTGGAACCACCCCCAAGCGACGTGCGCTACACGCTCGGAACCGTTGCAATGGCCAAGACGGGCGCCGACCCTGCTGGTGCGTCGGGTAGCCAGTTCTTCATCGTCACATCGCGGGAGGCGCCGCTCCCTCCGCAATATGCGCTGGTAGGAAACGTTGTGGGCAGCCTCGCTGGTGTGGAAGCGATCTCCAAACTGCCCACTGATCCGCCGCAGGATGGCGCTCCGGAGACTCCTGTGGTCATCAGTCACGCCACACTGTCCTCCAGTTAGGCGCCACTTCGCCCTCGATCTAGGCGGAGCTACTCGCTACTTCGAGGACTTGGGCGTCTGCGCCGCTGCGGTAGCGCGATCGCGGCGCCTACGGCCGATCATCGCTGCAATTGCAACCCCGGCGATCGCTACGAACAGGCCAAACAGCACCGCAGGCGCAAGACCGAGCCCGCCGAACGGCAGCGCAACCAGCTCGACTATGCCCAAGCCAACGATCAGCAGGGCAAGGACCAGCGCAAGGATCAGCAGGATGCCTCGAATGCGCGCAAAGATCCCTGCGCTGGCAGGCGGGATCAAAAGGCCCATGGCGCGCAAGGCAAACATCTGACGTCCCGTTGGAGGCGTGTGGCCAAGACGCTCCACCGCCTCCTTGAGATCGCCGGCGCGCCTTTCAGCCAACGCCAGCGACGCGTCTGCCATACGCCTTAGCTGCATCCGTTCCTGCGGGCGTGCAGCGGCGATGGCACGTTGAAAATAGGTGCGTGCCTGCTCAGCGTCAAAGCGCTCTGAGGCGCGGGCTCCGAGGATCGCCAGCGCAGCCGACTTGTACTTCGTCTCCGACTCGAGCTCCTCGTCTGAGCGCTGCTCAAGCGCCTGGATCGCCTGTTGGGCGCCACGCTGCTCAACGCGGATCTGTCGTTGCTTGGGAGCCATCGCCTCCCCATTCTATGGGGGCGGCTCGCCTAGGGGCAGCGCGGCGCGCCTCAAGCGCTATTCTCGCTTCTTCTGAGCTATCGCAGACCGATGCGCCGAATCTCTTCGTACATCCCCCTGATTGCCGCGCTAGCCGCCGTCTGCCTCGTCGGGCCGACGGCAGTGGCTACAGCTGTCGAAAGCACACCAGCGAGCAAGGCAGCGCTCAACAAGGCTGTGCAAGAAGCGGTGGCAAAAGCCAAGGCGGGAAATAGCACAGGGGGGACAGGGTCAACCGGTACAGGCGCCGAATCCTCTGAAGCCTTCTCAAACCTGACCGGTAAGGGCGGAGAAGAAGAAACGAAAACTCAGACTACGGCGACCACCTCTACGGAAACCGCCGCTAGTGCGGGGTCCACAAGCGTCCTCGTACCCATCGCTGCGGTAGGCGCTGCACTGATTGCAGGGATTGCGTTCTTCATCGTGCGCGACGCGCGCAGCGTTGCTCCAGCTGGAGACGGGTTGGGGGGCGCCGGCTCCGCACAGGATCGGGCCGCCCGCATGCGCAAGCGACGCGCGAAGGCGAAGGCCGCCCGCCGTCAGCGCAAGCGCAACCGCTGAACGGGCTCTTAGCCAGCCCCAGGTAGTGCATCAGTTTGGGTGGGCACTGCTCTGTAAATTGCTCAGCTTGAACTGATGTCGAGCCACTCGATGACATCGTTCGCGGCAAGGCCCAGAGCTGGATAGGCTCGATGTGCAAGCTCGGTGGCGATCTGATCCGGCTTAACGTTAACGGCCCAAACCGTGGTGCCGGCGCGACGTGCAGCCGTTATGCCGGACTCTCCGTCCTCTAGCGCTAGGCATTGATCGGGCCGACGCCCGAGCGCCTTCGCTGCCTTCAAGTAGCCTTCGGGATGTGGCTTGCCGCGTGTAACAGACTCGGCGTCCACGACGACTCGCGGGAGCTGGAGACCCAGCCGTTCGAACCGGATGCGCACACGATGGGCGTAATTACCCGTCACGATCGCCCAGTCCGATGGCTCCAGCGTGGCCAGGAGCTGACTGGCTCCATCGAACGCCATATAGTTACCGCTGCGCGCGTCCTCATCCTCGAGCTCGTGGAGAGTCGCCAAGCACGAGACTGGATCAAGCGATGGTGCTACCGCGGCGAATGTCTCTGACGGACGAGTGACAAGCGCGGTTCGCCAGACAAGCTCCGGGTCCAAGTCATGTTGCAGTGCCCACTCGGTCCATACTCGACGCAAGTTAGGGAGCACGTCGAGCAAGGTGCCATCGACATCAAAAAGCACCGCGCGGTCGATCCCCACAGCCATAGCGTCGCATATCGACCGACGAGTGCATCCACTCGGATGCAGCAAGAAACGCGGCGCGTTCCTCCGAGCGAGCAAACTGATGCACTACCCAGCCCCAGACGAGCATCTAGCGATCGGATTGTTGCGGAAGTGAGAAAAGCGCTACCGCTGAACAAGCGAACGAGCAACCACACGGCGTCGGTTCATCCGCACGCGGGCGGGCGACGGTGGAGAGGATGAGCCGTGAGGCCCTCGCCTAGGCCTGGGCGGCAGTGGGCGCCTCGGATGCGGCTCAATTGGTGAGCTTGGGAGCGTCTTGCTGCCACCGTCCTCGTCTACGTCTGCGCGACTATCGCTCTCCAGTGCACTCATGGCCGCATCAGAGCGAAATGGCAGCCACAGCATCAACGAGGCTACGCAGAGCTTGATGAGCCCTATCACGGTGAGCAACAGCCACAGAGACATCACCTTCGATGCTACTACCGCTTCGTGGCGAGCTCCAGCCTAGAGTGAGCCGATTTGTCGGACGTGCGTCGTGGAGAGAGCATGCAGCTGTTCTCGGTGCAGGTGCGCTGGAGTCGGTCCGCGGAGATGGTTTGGATCAACCCGGCGATCCAGCACGTTGGGCAGCCGCGGAGTGCAACCATGCCGAGCGGTGTGAGCAGAAGCACAGCTGGGCCAGCAGTTGGAGCTAGGGCGAGCGCCGATCCTACTAGGCCAAACCCGATCGCTCCGCGCACGAGGTGGCGAACGACGGAGCTACTGGCAAAAATGCTTCGATCAGGCATCCTCAACACCTCCGTAGCTAGTGGCATTGTTTGGTGCTCTAAGTCGCAAACGGAGTGTTTCGCGTCCGCGATGCAGGCGCGACTTCATTGCGGCACGATTGAGACCCAGCGTCTGAGCAGTCGCTGCTCCCGATAGACCCTGGATGTCGCGTAGAACGAGCACAGCTCGCTGATCGGAAGGGAGCCCTGCGATGCAGTCAACGATCCGCTCGAGCTCCAAACGAGCGAGGGCGACCTCTTCCGCGGAGGGCTCTGTAGTGGAAGCGGAGATAGGTCCGTGCAGGAGCGTCCGCGATCTGCGAATGCACTCGTTGCGCACGATTTGGAACATCCACGATGCTAGTGCCGCGGTAGCTCTCAGCGTCCCGATCTTTCGGTACAGGACAATCAGAGCCTCTTGCGCCGCGTCCTCTGCATCCTCGGGCGTTGAGCAAAGGCTGCGGGCAAAGCGTTGCACGTGGGCATGCGAGCCGGAGACTAGTGTTGAGATGGCGCGCGGATCACCCCGTTGGGCGGCGCTAATGACCTGCTCGGTGGGCCATGACAGAGTGCTAATATCAGTCACGAGAACGCACTCTCCTGGCGAAGAAGAGACAGCCGAAGATAACGACCGCGGCTGCAATGAAATAGATAATGGTCATGATGAGCCTCCCGTACTGGTCGATCGAATTCTCGACACACAGATAAGAGGTCAGCCATTGCGAAAAGGATTCCAAACAGTTCAAATCTCCCGCGTCGCATCCCGGTAGTTCGGGCCTCGTCCGATGTGAGACAACACGTGGTCAACGCCATTTACAGGGTGTAGGTACGGTGACGATGAGCTCCGCGTCAGTCCACGGTCATAGTAAGCAGGCCCGATTCTCGGCCACCATGAGACCATGAGGAGACCCAGGACATGAACCCAGCTGGCTTGTCGAAGGCGGGGCTTGACCGAATACACAACGTCGTTATTGGCCACGTCGAAGGAGGCAGCGTGCCCGGTGCGGTGATCCTGGTAAGCCAGCGAGGCGAGGTGGTCGCGATCCTGATGACCCAACGCTTGCCGCCGTCACACGACCTGCACAACGACTTCTGGGCGTCAGTCTGGTCTATGACCAGCCGCTAATAAAGTGGTGCTCGCGGCGCGATTCCTCGGACCAGACGGTAGTAGTCCGATGCTTGGCGACGGGGGTGTTCAAGCGCTACAGATGTCGCGCCTTGCAGCTCCGCAAAAGGCTGTTTTTGCAGGGCTTTTTCTCAGGTTTACATAACATACATTATCGAGCGTAGAATGGTAGTGCATCAGTTTGAATTTGAGCTGCGACGTCTCTGTAGGACGACGGCTGATTGGCACCACTACGACACGGGGATGGCACCGGTCCGCGACATCAGACTGGCACCGGTGTTCGGCCCGGGCGGCGGCGAGGTCAGCCGACCGGGGTCTGCGCTTGGAATGCGGTGTTGCGCGAGTGGTTGCCAAACGTCATGGCGACATCGTTTCGAAGGATCAGCCGGCGCTGGTAGATCCACGTGATGCCGGCTTGGCAGAGTTCCGTTTGCGCGCGACAGCAGCAGCGATCTTCTGGTCGCCAGCGGCCGTGTAAATCGCGAGACCGCCGCCGCTTGAGAAGCCCCACACGGCCACGGCATCAGCGTCGATACCCTCGAGCCCTCGAGCGAACGATACGGTCGCCCCGTAATCGGCTTGCTGGCGGTCTGTGTTGATGACCTGCCTCGGCTCGCCGCCGCTCCCGCCGAGGTGGCGGAAGTCGAAGGTGAGTGCCGTGGATCCCCGCGCCCGCGAACCGCTCCGCAAAGGCGGGCAGACCATCATCGCGGGTGCGGCTGAAACCATTGCCATTACGACGCACGGCGTAGCCTCCCCGGGCGCGAGGTCCGGCCGGTAGACCCGGGCGGCGCAGTCCACGCCCTCAGAGAGGAACGTCACATCCTCGACCGTCACAGCCGCGCCCATAATCACTCATCCACCACAGGGCGCCGGCGAGTCCTGACCAGAAGATTCCGTTCATGATGGTGGGATGTTCTGGTTCAGGTGGAACAGGTTGGTCGGGTCGTAGCGGTCCTTGAGCGCGCGAAGACGGGCGAACTTCTCGGGCCCATAGGCCGCCTGCACCCGATCCTCGGCCTCGGAGGAGAGGAAGTTGATGTAGGCACCACCGCCGGTCAGCGACGGCTCGATCTCGGCATAGAAACGCTGGGACCAATCGATATGAGTCTCCAGCCCGGTCGGCTCGTGGGTGGCAGCGATCGTGTTGAGCACGAATGGTGCCTGGCGTTCCCCGCAGGCGGTCTCGTCCTCACCGACACGGGCGATCGCGCCGCCGAAGTGATGGATGTGGATCTCCGAGGACGGGGAGGTCGCGTTCTGATGGAAGCGGGCCGTCGTCTCGATAGCGTGGTCGTCGAGCTCGCGAAAGTAGCCCGCCTTCATGTAGGCCTGGGTACCCTTCGGCCAGAGCGCGTCGAGCAGGCCCTGCATCTGCACGTAGGGCATCGGGCCAACCAGGTCGGCGACGGGGTCGCCCAGATCGCGGATCGGCTGCAGCGCCTTCATCCCCTCCTCGGGGTCGCCGGAGTAGCAGCCGACCATGCCGACGAGCTTCTTGCCGTGCCAATCCTCGGGCAGGAAGGGGGCGGGTGGCGCGGTGATCAGGTTGACCAGGGTGGTCAGCTCGTCGGGCAGGTCAAGTGTGAACTCACGGTAGAAGCGCATCACCTCCTTGGCGCGGTCGCCGGGTAGAAGACCGGGCCGGCGGCCACGGTCGGGCCGACCGGGTGCAGGTCGAACTCGACGACCATGAGCGCTGCCTCAGGATGACTTCCTAAGGCGCATCAGAACGGTCACGGCACACGATATTCGGGTGGATGCGGCACGCGCGAATCCTATGCCCGGAGTTGGCGCCGGTCGATCGCTTCGGAGTGGTTTTCTTATGCGGTGGCGAGTCACGGCACGAAAGCCACATCGATGGGCGATCAGGCATTGTGCATCAGACGCCGCAGTTTGCCTTTACGGGTGGTATCTCAGTTTGAGAACGCGGGTCCGCTCAGGTATTTGGTGTTTAGGCTGGGGCATCACAATTGTGTCCCGTGCTGCACTCGCAACGCCAGCTCTGCGGGGTCAGGCTTCCTTCTGGCCACTGGCCGGCGTCTGGTTTGGTGATGTCACGCTGTCTGCCTGTGTGCCGGCGCCACCGAAGAGTGCCTTCGCGAGCAGTCGGTGGTCGGGGTCGTCGCCAGCGTGTCTGGCGCGGTGGCTCCAGATCACCTGTCCGCCTGGAGCAAACACGAACGCCCCACCCAGCTGATGCCAGTCCTGTTCGGGGCGACGCTTGGGCCGGTTGCCTCCCTCAGCGCTGCGGTCCAAGCCCACACCCTTTGCGCGGCGGCGCGCGACTCGCTGCGCAGCGAGTCCGAAAATTTGCCGCACGCTGCCGCGCGGGAGGTCCATTGCCTCGTAAGCGCGCATGTCGGACGAGAGCAGAACGGGGAAGCGGACTCCGGTCTGTTGCTTGAACGCGCGAGCCTGGGCCGGCGTGCCCATGCCTACGAGCCAGACATTCGGCTCAGCCCCAAACAGGTGGCGGTCACGCTCAAGCTCCATCGAGCCAACGCGGCACTGTACGCACAGATAGTGGCGCAGGAACACAAGCGCCGCGGCGCGCTCACGCCAGAGATCGTCCAACGCCACCTCGTCGCCGTGCTCGTCCTGAAGCACGAATCCCGAGAGAGAGCCGGGCGCGTCTGCTGGCGCGGTTGCTCTTTTCACGCAGACGACTGTATCCGCGTGACTCTCGTAACGCAAGCGATAGAGCTCGCGGTCGAATGAGACCTCCGTCTCGAGGTCGGTCATGGTGTGTGGTCAGACAGTGACGTGGTAGTGGAGGTGGACGACGCCGTTCCTGAATCGGCGCTCATCCAGGAGCTGTAGCCGAGCGTGCACCTGGTCCGGCAATGCGCGCTTGCCGCCGCCGACGAGGATCGAGTTGAGG
>JBAPMC010000302.1:0-18025 GCA_049278415.1 Solirubrobacteraceae bacterium | reverse complement strand
ACAACCACTGTTGAAGGATTCTCCGCGGAGACCCGGACGCCTGCCGAGCGGGTGGCCCCTCAGTCCCACATACGCCAGGGCGCCTCGCCCGATTCCCACAGGTCGTTCAGGGCGACCGCATCCTTGTAGGTGTCCATGCACTCCCAGAAGTCCCCGTGACGGTGGGCACGCAGCTCGCCGCCTGCCGCCAAGCGCTCCAGAGGGTTGCGCTCGAGCACGCTGTTGTGCTCCAGGTAGTCGAGCACGCCCGCCTCGAAGCAGAAGAAGCCGCCATTGATCCAATGCTCAGAGCGCGGCTTCTCGCGGAAGCCGAGCACGCGACCGTCCTGGTCATCGAGCTCGGTTACGCCGAACTGCAGCTCGGGCTGCACCACAGTCATCGTCGCCAGGTGGCCATGCTCGCAATGGAAGGCGAGCAGCTCCGTGAGGTCGATGCGCGCCACTCCGTCGGCATAAGTGGCGCAGAAGCGCTCACCGGACAGGTGCTCTTCGAGTAGCTTGATTCGCCCACCAGTGGGCGTGTCGAGGCCGGTGTCCACGCATTGCACGCTCACACCTTCCGGCCACGGCGTATCGCGGGCAAAGCGCTCGATCAGCTCACCCTTATAGCCGGTGGCGAGCAGGAAGCGCTGAAAGCCATGCACGGCATACAGCTGGATCACGTGCCACAGGATCGGCAGCCCCCCGATCTCCACCAGCGGCTTGGGGATCGCCTGGGCGTGCTCGCGCAGGCGTGTGCCGCGACCGCCGCAGAGGATTACAACCGGCGGGCGGCTCTCGCCCAGCTTCGGCGCTGCAGCCGGCGTCGCTGCGCTCATCCGGCTACGCGCTCGAGCACCTCTGCGGGGGCATCGAAGTTCGCGTACACCTCATCGACGTCGTCGAGCTCGTCGAGCATTTCAATCAACTTCATCAGGCTCACCGTTTGAGGCTCGTCGATTGGCACGAGGCTCTTCGGCCGATAGGCGAGCTCCGCGCTCTGGATCTCAATGCCGGCTCCCTCGAGCGCTGTGCGCACGGCTGCGAAATCGCCGAGCTGGGTGATCACCTCGAATACATCCTCCTCAGCGGAGATGTCCTCAGCCCCCGCCTCGATCGCAACCATCAGCTCATCCTCCGAATGGTCGGTGGCGTCTATGGCGATCGAGCCCTGCTTCTCGAACAGATACGCCACCGAGCCGGGCTCGCCCAGGCTGCCGCCATACTTGGAGAAAGCGTGGCGCACGTCGGCGCCGGTGCGGTTGCGATTGTCGGTGAGCGCCTCGACGAGCACAGCTACGCCGCCCGGGCCGTAGCCCTCGTATAGAACGGTCTCGATCGCGTCAACTTCGCCGCCCTCGCCCGTGCCTTTGGCGATGGCACGTTCGATGTTGTCCTTCGGCATCGAGGACGCCTTGGCCTTCGCGATGGCGTTCTCGAGCGTTGCATTGGCTGCCGGGTCTCCCCCACCATCGCGTGCCGCGACCGTTATGGCACGAGCCAGCTTCGTGAACTGAACGCCGCGGCGCGAGTCCACGATTGCCTTCTTGTGCTTGATGCTGGCCCACTTGGAGTGTCCTGACATAGCTGTGAAGGATACTTCGAGTCCAGCACAGACCGTCCAGAGCGGCCCACCTCTAGGATGCGACCCCATGGCTATTGACCCCAGCATCTTCAAGGCCTATGACATTCGTGGCCTGTACGGCGAGCAGATCGATGGCGAGACGGCGCTACGGATCGGACGAGCATTCGCCCGCGTGCTATCGAAGCTGTCCGGCAAGGCAACCACCGAGTTGCACATAGGCCTTGGCCGCGACATGCGCCTGAGCGCCCCAGAGCTAGCCGCGCGCTATCGCGAGGGGCTCCTGATGGAAGGAGCGAGCGTGCTCGACGCCGGTCAGGTTGGCAGCGAGATGCTCTACTTCCTCGTCGGCTCCCGTGAGCTCGACGGTGGGCTGATGTGCACCGCTTCACACAACCCGAAGGCCTATACAGGCGCGAAGCTGGTGCGCGAGGGAGCAATTGCTCTGTCTGGGGATGCGGGCATCCAGGACATCCGGCGCGTGATCGAAGAAGACCTCGACGTTGACGAGAGCGCCACCCCGCTCGGCACGTTGCAGGAAGTTGACGTGTACGAGGAATTCCAGGCCGCCGCACTCGCGCTCATCGACGCCGATGCGGTGCGCCCGTTGAAGGTGGTGGTGGATGGTGGCAACGGCATGGCCGGTCCGATGGTTGGTCCGCTGCTCGAGCGCCTCGGGCTCGATCTGATCGAGACCTACTGGACGCCTGACGGCAGCTTTCCCGACCATGAGCCCAACCCACTGCTTCCTGAGAACCGCCAATTCATCATCGAGAAGGTTCGAGAGACGGGCGCCGACCTGGGAATTGCCTGGGACGGGGACGCCGACCGTTGCTTCTTCATCGATGACACAGGAGAGTTCGTTGATGGTGATTTCCTCACCGCTCTGCTCGCCGAGTCGCTGCTGCGCAAGAATCCAGGCGCCGCGATCCTGTATGACGTGCGGGCAAGCTGGGCGGTGCCCGACACGGTAAAGCGAGCGGGTGGAACAGCGCACATCAACAGGGTGGGCCATGCCTACTTCAAGGCACGCATGCGTGAGGAGGGCTCGCTGTTCGGTGGCGAGGTCTCAGGCCACTACTACTTCCGCGACTTCTATTGCGCTGACTCGGGCACCATCCCCGCGCTCTTGCTGCTCGAGCAGCTCTCACAACAAGGCGTGCGCCTATCAGAGCTTTTGAGGCCCTATCGCGAGCGCTACTTCATCTCGGGTGAGATCAACACTGAGGTGCAGGACCAGCAGGGCAAGATGCGCGAGATATCAGAGCGCTATTCAGACGCCCGCCAGAGCCAGCTCGATGGAGTGTCGATCGACTATGAGGACTGGCATTTCAACGTGCGCCCCTCCAACACAGAGCCGCTGCTGCGTCTGTGCTTGGAGTCGCTGCGCTCGCACGAGCACATGGAGAGCGCGCGCGATGAGGTGCTCGAGCTGATCCGCTCGGCCGCGCCGACCGAGTCGTGACAGTCGCCGAGCAGACATTTGCTCGAGCAGCTGAGCGGGGCGTTCACTGTCTAGCCATCCCTACTCCGTTCGCGGTAGGGCGCGTCAACTGCTACCTGATTGAGGATGATCCGCTGACCCTGCTCGACGCAGGGCCCAACTCCGCCACTTCGCTCACCGCTTTGGAGGCGGGGCTTGGAGCTCTCGGGCGGCGCGTGGAGGAGCTCGAGCGAATTGTGGTGACCCACCAGCACATAGACCACATCGGGCTCGTGGAGATCGTCGCCACACGCTCCGGAGCAGAGGTGTGTGCGCTCCACAGTCTTGCGCCGTGGCTTTCTAACTACAAGCGCGAGATGGAGGACAACGACGACTTCTCAGCCGCAATCATGCTGCGCAACGGCATCCCCCAGGACGTTGTGTACGCCCTGCGCGCAGTGTCGGCAAGCTTTCGTGGCTGGGGCGCCGCCGCACACGTGACGCGCACCCTCACCGACGGTGAGCTGCTCCCGTTCGCCTCGCGGAGCTGGCGCGTGCTGCACCGCCCAGGGCATTCACCGTCGGACACCGTGTTCTGGGATGAAGCCTCCGGAGAGCTGTTCGGTGGCGACCATCTCATCAAGCGCATCTCCTCCAATCCGCTGCTGTCAAGACCACTTGAGTCCACTTCCGGCCAGGTGGAGGACCCCACGCAGCGCCCGCGAGCATTGATGAGCTACCTGAAGTCTCTGCGGCTCACTCGTGAGATGGAGCTAGATGTCGTATTCGCGGGACACGGCGAGCCGTTCGAAGATCACCGTACATTGATCGATGAACGCTTTCGCATGCACGAGCGCCGCGCCGACAAGCTGCATGGGCTGATAGTCGAGCGTCCGCGCAACGCCTATGAGCTCGCCCAGGAGATGTGGGGCAACGTGGCGGTTACCCAGGCGTTCCTCACGCTCTCGGAGGTGCTCGGCCACGTAGATCTCCTGATCGACGACGGCAGAGTGGTGGAGCGCGAGACCGCCGGAGTTGTGCGCTTCGAAGCCCCTTGAAACACTAGAGTACAATAAACTCCATGACACGTAGTAAGGAGGGAGGGTCATGGAGAGCACAACCTCGAATCCGCACCTGAACGTGTTCGAGCCCTACCGTGAGCTTTCCCGCGGACACGAGGATCAGCTCACACGTGCCGCCATGATCGTGCTGCGGCTCGTGCCACTCGCTCGCGAGACGTTGCTGGCGGCGATCGGCGAGCCCTCCCAGAGCCAGCTTCCCGACTGCATCGTGGACATGCAGGCAACGAACATCGTTGACCCCTCCGAGGAAAACCTCGCAGCCGGGCAGGTGCAACGCGGACGACTGGTGAGCGTCTTTTTGACCCCAGACACGGAGCCGTTCGAGCTGGCGGAGGAGATCACCGACATCGATCGCGCCCAGCGCTTCGACGGGGTGCTGCGTTTCGATCCCGACCTCGTGGTGGTGCTCGAGAGCAAGGTGTGCCGCCGCTGGGCACGGCGCAACGGACACCGGGTAGCCGAGCTCAACCTGGCAGGGACGCGCTTTGCGGAGCGTCGCACGAGCGTGCTGCGCTGGCACGACCTGCTCGAGTCGTGGTGGCGGCTCGTCGAGCTCGGCGTGCTCGGTCCGGCGGAGCAGGCGATCGTCCAGGACGTGCTCTCCTATGCTCACCAGGATTTTGCCCAGTTGCTCCCATTCGGCACGCTGCGTCGCGTCGGCAGTGATCCCGTGCGACGCAAGTGGCGACTGCGCTCACTGCTTCAGGAAGCAACCGGGATCGTGCCCGAGCGCGCTGGACTCGTCCACGTTCGCCTCGATGCGGCGCTCGGCGTGGCCTCGATGCAGCGTGCGGCGCTTGACATCGAGGAGGAGCGCCTGACGCTTCACCTGTGGCCAGGGGAGCTCAAGGCCCAGGCTGAGCATCTCTACTCAGGCGGTCACGCCGAGAGCCTGTGCGAGCTACTGAACCGGGCTGGAGAGGACTGGCAAGTCCAACCCCAACCGCTGCTTGGCTTTCGCAACGCTCCAGTGCGAACACGCGTATATCTCACCTGCGAGCTGGACCCCGCCGAGTACGCCCGCCGCTGGCAGGGGGAGGACTGGAAGCAGGTGGGCGCCCACCACCGCAATCACATCCTGCCCGACCTATGGCCGTGGCTGCTCGAGCGTGAGTATGCCTCAGAGCCCGACCGCGCCAGGCTCGACCCGTTCCTGCACGCGCTGGGACGGCGGTTCGCGCATCTGCGTCCCACCATCCACGTGTCCCGTTCATGGGAGTGGAGCGAAGCGGAGCGTCTCGACGACGAGGGTCTGCTGCCAGCCGAGATATACGACGCGCTCAACCGTGTGCTTGGACTGCTCGAGGAGCCGCAACTGCCGATCAAGCTTCAACCGGCTCCGCCAACGGCGACGCCACTGCTCTCTGCTGCATCCGCGAGGAACAATCTGTGAACACGATCGTCATGGCCTAGCTCGGTGTGGAACGCCACCACCAAGACCTGTCCCTGGCGAGCTGCAACTGCTCTACCGTCGAGCTCGGCGAGGATCTCCACCTCGGGGCCGTGCTCGCTGATCCAGGGCGCGCGGATGAACACTCCGCGCAGAGGCGCTCCCTCTAGACCCTTCATGTCCAGGTCGACCTCGAAGCTTTGAAGCTGTCGGCCGAACGCATTGCGCTCGGCAAGGATGTCCATGATCCCCAAATGCTCGCGGTCGAGCATGATCAGCCCGGCGCAGGAGCCGAGAATGGGAATCCCACCAACCCCGCCATGCCCGGCAAGCTCCCGCAAGGGCTCTGCAAGCCCCTCGCGCTCCACACCGAGGGTCATCGTGGTTGACTCCCCGCCCGGTATGACCAGGCCGTCCAAGCCATCGAGGTCAGCCGGAGAGCGCACCTCGCGCACCGTGGCGCCAAGGCGCAGCAAGACCCTCCCGTGCGCCTCGAAATCGCCCTGCAAGGCAAGCACGCCCACCACCAGCGGAGCCTCCGCCTCTCGCTCCGAAGCGGGCGCTACCAACCGCGTTGGGCCAGGAGCTGCTCGTCGGCCAGCTTCGAGCTCTCGAGGCTGGCCATCGCTGGGCCAAGCCCGCGCGATGCGCCGGCAATGCGCTCAGCGTCCTGCCAGTGGGTGGTGGCCTCGACGATTGCCCGTGCACGCGCCGGCGGATCATCTGACTTGAAGATGCCCGAGCCCACGAACACCCCTTCAGCCCCAAGAGCCATCATCAAAGCCGCGTCAGCAGGAGTGGCGATGCCGCCCGCACAGAACAAGACGACCGGCAGCCTCCCGGCAAGCGCGACTTGGCGCACAAGATCGAGCGGCGCCGCGTGCTGCTTGGCGGCGCTCGCGAGCTCACTCTCCTGTAGCGCCGCCAAACGCCGGATCTCGCCGGTGATGCCGCGCATGTGACGCACCGCCTCGACAATGTCCCCCGTGCCAGCCTCCCCCTTGGAGCGAATCATCGCGGCGCCCTCTCCGATCCTTCTGAGCGCCTCGCCGAGGTTGGTGGCGCCGCACACGAACGGCGCCTTGAACGCCCACTTGTCGATGTGGTTGCTCTCATCCGCAGGCGTCAGCACCTCCGACTCGTCGATGTAGTCCACCTCGAGCGCTTGGAGTACCTGGGCCTCAACGAAATGCCCGATCCGAGCCTTAGCCATCACGGGGATGCTGACCGCCTCCTGGATACCGGAGATCATCTCCGGATCAGACATCCGGGCGACCCCTCCGTCGCGACGGATATCGGCGGGAACACGCTCGAGCGCCATTACCGCGGCGGCGCCCGCGTCCTCGGCGACCTTTGCCTGCTCGGGGGTCACCACATCCATGATGACTCCGCCCTTGAGCATCTCTGCCAGGCCGCTCTTGACGGTGAATGTAGCCTTCTCGCGCATGTTCATGATCTTATCCTGACCGGCACATGTGCCGGTCAGCCCGACCGTACATGTACGGTCGGGGACAACGCCACATGTGGCGTTGTCTTCCTGGAAATAGAGAAGGACCTCCGCCCGGCTACTTCAGCCGGAAGGCCTTGATGCGATCGTCGTACTGCGCTGTGTCCTTCGCGTACACGCCATAGGCAAGCGCTTGGATAAGGCTCAGAAGCGCCGTATGAGAGCGGACATAAGCTGGACTGTTCGAGGAGTAGTAGAGCTTGATCTGCGCAAGCTTTGCAACCTCTGAAAGAGTGGCGTCTGTGATCGCGGCTGTGCGCGCCTTGCGGTGGCGAGCAAGCTTCATCGCGCGCACGACAAGCGGATGAGGTCGCCCAGCTGAGAGGCCAATCACCAGCGTGCCGGTGTCGATGCGCCCAAGCCGACTGAGCGCCTCCTGAGATGGGCTCGCAACGACATCGACGCGCAGGTCGAGCAGCATCAGCAGATGGCGCAGATAGCTTGCGAAGAAAGCCATCTGATCGGTTCCCGCAACGAGAACCTTCTCGGAGCTGACGATCGCCTCGGTGAGCGCGTCCACAGCGGGCCGTGACACCTTGCGGGCGGTCTCCTCAACGTTCAGGTGATCGGCGGCGAGCGCCGTCTCAAACTCGTTCTGGTCCAGTGAGAACAATGGGGCAGAGTTCTCAACAGGACCGCTCGACTGTGGATTTGCGTGTATGCGCCGGTACTCATCGCGCGCTGCAGCCTGCAACTCGGGGAAGCCCTCGAAGCCGAGTGCTTGGGAGAAGCGCACGACGGTTGAGCTCGACGTGTTGGCTCTGCGTGCCAGCTCCTCCGCGGTTTGGAAGGCGGCCTCGTCGAGATGGTCCACGATGTACTGCGCCACGTCCTTCTGAGAGCGCGAGCACTCCTCGAAACGGGCCTGGATGTAAAGGGAGAGGCTCTGGTGCTCTGCTACACCGCCCATCGGCGGCTTCTCTGGTGTGGTGGCTAGTCGTCTCATCGGCGCATTTGTTCGACGGGTGCGCCCCACACTCCTCTACAGCCGACTCAGTTTCGGTTTCTAGCCATCTCCACGAAGTAGTCGAGCGAGCGCGGGTTGGCCAGCGACTCGATGCTCGCCGCCTCTCCTGGCTTTACACCCATCAAGATCCGCTTGACGGGAACCTCGAGCACCTTTCCCGAGAGGGTGCGCGGGACCTCGGCTATCTGCAGGATCTCATTCGGGACGTGCCGTGGCGAGCAGTCTTCCCGTACGCGTCGCTTGATCCTTCTCTGGAGCTCCTCATCGAGCGCTACACCCTCGCGCAGCACTACAAACAGGACCATCCACAGCTCGCTTGCCTGTGCCCCGCCATGGGGTGCGCCCTCTCGGGTGTCCTCGGCTTGCCCGCGCGGGATGTCCACGACAAGCGCATCGATCACGTCGTCTATCGCCGCAGTGGCACGATATATCTCACTCGTGCCCATGCGCACGCCCTGGCGGTTGATTGTGGAGTCCGAGCGTCCGTAGATCACCGCTCCCCCGCGCGGAGTGATGCGGATCCAGTCTCCATGACGCCAGATGCCGGGATACATCTCGAAGTAGCTCTCGCGGTAGCGCTCACCGGGATGGGCGGGATCATCATCACCCCACAGGAACAGCGGCATTGAAGGCAACGGCTGGGTGAGCACAAGCTCACCCAGCTCGTCCTGTAGAGGCCGACCCCGCTCGTCCCACGCCTCTACCGCACAGCCGAGCACACGGCATTGGATCTCGCCCTCATAAACGGGCAGCAGCGGACAGCCGCCGACGAACGCGGTGCACACGTCCGTGCCGCCGCTCGTGGAGAACAGCCAGAGATCCTCTCCAACGTGGCCATACACCCAGTGGAAGCCCTCCGGCGGAAGCGGCGAACCCGTTGATCCGATACTGCGCAGCGCGCTCAAGTCGAAATCGCCGCCCGGCTCGACGCCTGCCTTCTCGCAGCTCGTCAGGAAGCCGGCGCTCACTCCCATGCAGGTGATGTGAGCCTGCTCGGCGAGTCTCCACAGCGCGCCGAGATCAGGGTGGCCCGGGCTTCCGTCATACAGCACGATGGCGGCGTCGCTGAACAGGCAGCCAACGAGAAAGTTCCACATCATCCAGCCGGTGGTTGTGAACCAGAACATGCGGTCGCCGCGGCGCAGGTCGAGGTGCAACAGGCTCTTCTTCAGCTGCTCGATCAGGATTCCCCCGTGACCGTGCACGATCGCCTTCGGCAAGCCGGTTGTGCCCGAGGAGTAGAGCACCCAAAGCGGGTGGTCGAACGGAACCTGCTCGAAGCTGGGCGCGGCGCCTGCGCCTGACTCGAGCAGTTGCTCCCAGCTCAGTCCTCCCGGCAGGCTAGCTGCGCTCGCCTCGCTCGAGAGGTAGGGAAGCATGACCGTATGCTTGACGGTCGGCAGGTCGGCGAGGATCGTCTGAAGGGCGTCGCTGCGATCGAAATCCTTGCCTGCGTGGCGGTAGCCGTCTATGACGAACAGCACCTTCGGCTCGATTTGGGCGAAACGGTCGACCACGCTGCGCGCTCCGAACTCGGGCGCAGCACATGACCAGATCGCGCCGATGCTGGCGCTTGCCAGGAAGGCGATCAGCGTCTCTGGGATGTTCGGCATGTAGGCCGCTATGCGGTCGCCTCGCTGCACCCCAAGCCCACGCAAACCCTCAGCAACGGCGGCTACCTGCTCGGAGAGCTCACCCCACGTCAGCTCCGCCAGCGGACGCAGCTCTGAGGCGTGCAGGATCGCCGGCTCGCTCGGGTTGCGGTCACGCAACAGCATGTTCTCCGCGTAGTTGAGCTGCGCGCCCTCGAACCAGCGCGCGCCCGGCATCCGCCTCGATGCGAGCACCTGCTCATAGGGCGCCGAGGCGCGCACGCCGCAGTACTCCCAGATGTCAGCCCAGAACTGCTCTATCTCCCCGACCGACCAATCCCACAGCTCGGCATAGTCGGCGAACGTGCGTCCGTGCCGCTCGCCGGCCCATTCCATGAAGGCGGTCATCCGCGCACGGCTCACCATCTCAGAGGTTGGTGTCCACAGCGGAGCTTGATCGTGCCTGTCAGACATCGCGTACCCCTTTTTAGCGACTGTTTGCACAGCGGCGCCCACGCCCCCCGGGCCGACGGCGTCCACGCAAGCGCTCCGGCGGCTAGTGCGTATTGATACCGGGTCCTACATATCGAGCGCAAGACCCGCACAATTGCGCCCGCGAGAAACTGCCCTATCCTCACCGGCCGTGGGTATCGAGACTCTGCGCAATGAGTTCCCCGTCCTCGAGCAGGTGGCGTATCTGAACGCCGGCACCGATGGGCCATTGCCGGGTGCAGCGGCGCAAGCCGGCGCCGAGGAGCTGCTCGGCGAGGCTAGAGGCGGGCGCGCCGCAGAGCACTTCGAGCGTCGCCGCGAGCTCTCGGAGCTGTTGCGGGGCGCCTACGCCCGTGCGCTCGGCGCCGAGCCGTGCGACGTGGCGCTCACAACCTGCACGAGCGAGGGGCTCGCAAGTGTCATCGAAGGCCTCGGGTTGAAAGAAGGTCAGGAGATCCTCACAAGTGATGAGGAGCACCCGGGCTTGCTGGGCGCGCTCGGCGCCGCACGGGCGCTGCATGGAATATCCGTACGTGCGGTTCCGCTCGCCCAGATCGCCGAAGCCGTCGGAGAGAGCACACGGCTAGTGGCGTGTTCGCATGTGAGCTGGATGACGGGCCGGATCGCACCAACTGCCTTGGCCGAGCTCGATGTGCCGGTGGTGCTTGACGGCGCCCAGGGCGTGGGAGCGGTGCCGGTGGATGTGCGGGCACTGGGTTGTGACGCATACGCGGGCGCTGGTCAGAAGTGGCTGTGTGGTCCGGATGGCACAGGGATGCTCTACGTGGCGCCAGCCCTACGCGAGCGTTTGGCGGTCAGTCGGCGCGGCTACGGCAACCTGTTTGATCCGGGTGCAGGCCTTGACGCGCAACTTCACCAGGATGGCCGGCGCTTTGACACGTTTGCCCTGAGTGCAGAGGCGCTTGCCATAGCGCTCGCTGCGGTGGAGATCCTGGAGCGGGCAGGGTGGCAGGCAGTGCACGAGCGCGCCGCCATGCTTGCGGCACGGCTCGTCGAGCTGTTGGACGCCGCCGGACGGGACACGACGCCGCGCGCAACCAGCACGCTCGTGTCCTTCAGGAGCCCCGACCCAGTCGCCGAGCGGGCACAGCTGGCCGAGCAGGGAGTGGTGTTGCGCGACATCCCCAGCCAGCCCTGGCTCAGGGCCTCGGTGGGGGCGTGGAACGACGAGCGCGATCTGCAGCGCTTGCTTGACGCGTTGCAGCCATAGACGCCGCTGCAGGCATAGCATTTCTCACAGGCGTAGCACTGCTTAACGCCTCCTTAGCACGCTTATGCGGTTTGCTTGTACTGCCTTGGCGTTGCCGCCGAGGACTGAGCAACCGACCGCCATCGCGATGAGCGCCGCCGACCGCACAACCGCCTCCAGCGCATCCAAGACTGTGGTGGGTGCGGGAGCAGCCGCCTCAACAACCACCTCCTCGCTGCCGTCGCTGCTTGGACGCCTGCGCCCACAGTACGTCGCACTGGCCGGCATCCTCGCGCTGTCGGCCGTCTTGAACACCCACCGACTTGCCCAGAACGGGTACGCGAACACGTTCTACTCGGCAGGCGTGAAGTCGATGCTCCGCTCCTGGCACAACTTCCTGTTCGTGTCGTTCGATCCGGGCGGGCTCGTGACAATCGACAAGCCCCCGCTCGGCGTGTGGGTGCAAGCCGCAAGCGCCGAGCTGTTCGGCCTCTCCCCTCTCAGTTTGCTGCTGCCCGAGGCAATCCTCTCAACGATCGCAGTGGCGGTGCTCTACCGGATGCTCTCACGACGCCTGGGTGCGGCGGCGGGGCTAGCCGCAGCACTTGCGCTTGCAGTGTTCCCCTCGTTCGTGGCGGTGTCTCGCGACAACGGGGTGGACCCGCTGCTGATCCTGCTGATGATCCTCGCCTGCGGCGCAGCTCTGAACGCAATCGAAGATGGACGCTGGCGCTGGCTGCTGTTGTGCGCGGCGCTGATCGGACTGGCGTTCAACACGAAGACGCTAGCCGCCTATCTGATAGTGCCGGGGATCGCCCTCGCCTACCTGCTGTGTGCGCCAGGGTCATGGCTGAGACGTAGCGGAATGCTGTTCGTCGCGCTGATCGTTTTGGGGATTGGGTCGTTCTCGTGGATCGCACTCGTCGAACTGACTCCAGCCTCCCAGCGTCCGTATGTGGGCTCCTCAACCGATAACACAGAGCTGGGTCTGACATTCAACTACAACGGCTTGGGGCGGGTCGAAGGCGAGGCTGGCGGGCCGGGCCAAGTCCACGTGAGCGCAGGCGCACGCGTTGGGGCAACCCCCCGTCATCATGCAGCGGGGGACCACGGCGGGACTCGTCATGTGCTCAGGCGCGCACCAGCCAGAGCCCCCCTGTCGCCGACTCTGCCAAACGGAAGACTGCGCAACCCGATCTCCTTCGGCGGGCCCACGGGCCCGCTGCGACTGTTCGAAGCGCGTCTCGCCGACCAGGGCGCCTGGATGCTCCCGTTCGCACTCATCGGGCTGCTCGCATTCGGCTTGCTTACGCTTGCCGGAGGGCGGAGGCGGCGTGATCCACGCTTGGCGACATTGATTGTGCTTGGTTGCTGGCTGCTGGTGGAGGTTGGGGTCCTGAGCTTCTCCAAAGGGATCATCCATCCCTATTACATCTCCGCGATAGGACCTGGAGCCGCAGCGATGGTTGCCGCTGGGGCGGTTGCCTTCACACGGTTCGCCGAGCAGCGCAACTGGCGTGTGGTGCTGCTCCCATGCGCGGTAATCGCGACGGTGACCGCTCAACTGGTGATCCTGCGCTATCAGCACTACATGCACTGGTTCATACCCGTGCTTATCGGCGGAGCGTTGATTGGCGTGGCGGCGATGGCGGTACGCCGGCTGGCGGCGCCGGCGATGGGGTTTCTGGTGTGCCTGCTCTTGGTGGCTCCCGCCGCGTATGCCGGCACAACCTGGCTGGGGCACGTGCAGGGAACCTTCCCAGCAGCAGGGCCGCACCAGGCGACTGGCTCAGGCGAGTTCGGTGTGAACGAAAGCGCAATGCGGTTCGATCTCAACCTGATTGGCTATGTCAACACCCACAAGCCGGGTACTCGCTGGGCGGTGTTGACCGACGCCGCGCCAACCGCTGCGCCACTGATCCTGCTTGGCTTGCCGGCGGGAGCAATGGCCGGCTATAGCGGCACTGATCCGGCTCTAGACGGAGCCAGTCTGGCGCGCCTGCTTGCGCACGGCTGGGCAAGGTATGTGGCGCTCGGGGGCGCCTACGCCACTCGGGGAGGCAACCTCGCTACAAGGGCTGTGTTGCGTTCCTGTCCACAGGTGCCTGCCGCTGCATGGCACGGCCCGAAACCCTCGCCATACGAGCTGGTGCTGTTCGACTGCGCTGGGCGAGAACGGGCGCTGTCCACGCGCGCAACCGGTTGACGCCCTCATCGCCTGCTCGCCTCTGGACTCGCCTATGCCGCTAGGCGGCGCGCGCCTTCGGCGCAATCCGATCGGCCCGGCCAACCAGCACGGGAGCCACTTGCTGGCGGGCAAGCTGGCGCTCGAAGAAGATGCCCTCGCGCAAGCCCGCGCCCGTGACCTCGAGCGTCTCAAATCCGCCGTAGCGCATCACTCCTTGAATCACGATTGCGCCTGCGAGCACGATGTCGGCACGAGCCTGTTTGATGCCCGGCACTCGGCTGCGCTCGGCCGGTGGCAGCGCGGCGAGACGCGCGATCAGTCCCTCGAGCGCCTCCTGCTCGATCACGAAGCCCTGAACCACATCCGAGGGCAAGCCCGCCGCACGCTCTGCGGCGGCGGCGAGGTTGCGGACCGTCCCCCCAATCCCGATCAGGCGTGATCCAGAGGCCTGCAGCCATGGGGCGCGCTCCAGCTTGCGCAAGACGTGCGCTTGCAGCGCCTTCAGCTGGCTGCGTTTAGCGGGGCTCTCTTCAGAGAGGAATCGCTCGGTCATGCGCACCGCTCCAAGTCGCCACGAACCGGACTCGCGTGCAAGCCGACCGGCGACCCGAACAAGCTGAAGCGACCCACCGCCAAGGTCGAGCACGCATCCATTGGAGAGCGTAGTGGAGTTGACCGCAGCCAGATAGCCATAACGGGCCTCCTGCTCACGACTGAGCACGCGCACCTGCAGGCCATTGCGCGAGCGCACTTTCTCGAGGAACTCCTCCCCATTCTCCGCATCGCGGATTGCGCTCGTAGCTACGGCGTCCATCGAGTGCTCGTCAAGCCCATGTTGCTCGCACAGCGCTGTGAACCCGTCAAGCGTCTGAAGCGCTCGCGCCATCGCAGCCTCGCTCAGCCGCCCGGTGGCAGCCATGCCTTCGCCGATGCGCACCGCCGCCGAGGACTCATCCTCGCGCTCCCACGAACCCCCGGTGGCTGCAAACATGACCATCCGAAACGAGTTGGACCCAAGGTCTATAACCGCGACGCGCCGCTCGGACTCTGAGGTCATGGTTGAAGCGTAGTGGGCACGTCGGAAGGTCATCTCAAAGCGCCAGGCGGACATCGAACGCGTTTCCCCCTTGGAAGCCCATTCACAAGAGATGGGTCTGTGCTGCATGATGCGCAATAGAGGTCTGTGCTCAGGCAACGCGGAATGAGATCGGCTGCGCCCGGGTAGATCGGGTGGATAGCCCTCTTCCGAGCACTGGCTTGGATTGGATTGGATTCTCGGCGAGATGGCTACAGGGCACAAGCCCATAGCCCCGAGTTGGGCTTGGCCCATTCGCTACCAACACTGCAGAAAGGCCTACAGCTATGGGTGCACAGGAGAACAAGCAAACCGCACAGTCCGCCTACGCGGCATTCAGCAGCGGCGACGCCGAAGGCGCCATGCGAGACATCGACGACTCGATCGAGTGGACAGTGCGCGGCGAGAACGCACTGAGCGGAACTCATAAGGGCAAGCAAGCCGTTGGGGAGCTGTGGGGAAAGCTCGCCGGCACCGGTTTCCGCACCGCGCCCCACGACTTCATCGCTGAGGGCAACAAGGTGGTGGTGCTAACCACCGTACAACTCGACGGAAACACCGACGAGAGCGCCGACGTGCTGACCTATAACGACAACGGCAAGCTTGTTGCGTTCGACACGCTCGGCGACGAGACCGTGCCCAACCGGGTGTTCGCTGAGTAGGGCAGCCTTCCTAACGTCAAGGCGCAGGCGCAGGCTCCTCGAGCGTACAGCTCGACCGGTTTGACGCGATGCGACAGACGAGCTCCCCGCGCTAACCGCAAACGCTCCAGCTCTTTGCGACTACTAACTACCTGTGCAGCTTTCGGGCCAGTTTGCGCTAGCTGCTCACGGTAAGGATGATCTTCCCGCGTGTGTGTCCCGCCTCGCTCAGTGTGTGCGCCTGCTGCACCTCCACCAGTGGAAAAGCTTGCGCGATCTCCACGTGAACATCGCCAGTTGCCACCAGCTCGCTGATCCGAGTTAGTTGCTCAGAGCTCGGGCTCATCACGAGCAACTGGGCGCTCACGCCACGCTCTCGGGCAGCTTGCTCGGGTGGAGCGCCGGCGATTGTGACGAGAGCGCCTCCATCGCGCACGGTGGCCAACAGCGACTGTGTTGTCTCACCGCCTACGGTGTCGAATGCAACATCCACATTGCTTATCGTCTCTGCAACATCCTGTTGGGTGTAGTCAATGTAGTCATCGGCGCCCAGGCCGAATACGAAATCGCGGTTGCGCGATGAACCGCTGCCAATTGCGCGGGCGCCAGCATGCTTGGCAAATTGCACCGCGAAATGACCAACGCCGCCCGCAGCACCTGCAACTAGCGCCGTCTGCCCCCGCTCCAGGCCAGCCCGGTCGAACAGCGCCTGCCAGGCGGTAAGCCCCGCCACCGGTATCGCAGCGGCCTGCTCGTGGGTCACCCCAGCCGGCTTCTTGGCGATCGCTCGGGCCGGGGCAACCGCGAACTCGGCATAGCCACCGCTCGAAGCAATCCCAAAGACCTCGTCCCCCTCAACCAAACCCTGAGCACGTGAAAGCTCCACCGTTCCAGACACGTCGTTGCCGAGCACAGCAGGCAACTGCTTTGGCCTGAGCCCACGCCGGTTCTTCCAGTCGATCGGATTGACCGAGGCTGCGCGAACCCTGATCAATACCTCCCCATCGCCGGGCTCGGGTCGCTCGGTCTCCTCAAAGCGCAGGACATCTGGGCCACCTGTCTCGTGAATGACCACGGCATGCATGGAATCTCCTCGTTGGCAGAACGAACCCTAGCCAGTCTAACTTCTCCAACCGCGGCCCTGAAGGAGCGTTCGATGGGCCCGATTTGTGACGCAGGGCCGGTTGGTCCATGATCCGACGGGCGGTCGAGAATGAGTCTGCCTCCGACTTCCTCCGAGACGTCCGATCGAGGTTGAGAGGCGGGTCCGTTCTCCGTCCGCAGCGGCGCTCATGATGGCGCCGTGTCCCGCATCAGCTTCTTCTACGGGATCGTCGTGACGATGTACTTCTACGACCATGATCCGCCCCACTTCCACGCCGAGTACGCCGAGCATCACGCGGCGATTGTGATCGGCGGCAATGAGGTGCTTGTCGGCAGTCTCCCGAGTCGCGCGCTCAAGCTCGTGACTGAGTGGGCGAGTCTGCATCGCGAGGAGCTGGAAGCCGACTGGCAGCGAGCAAAGGACGGGGGTTTTCCCGAGCCCATCGACCCATTGCCGTAAGATGGGCCCATGGAGTTCGTACGCGTCACCTCTGTAGACGTGCTTGGTCACTACAAGCTCAGGCTTAGCTTCAGCGACGGCAGCACACGCGACGTCGATCTCACCGGGGAGTTGCATGGCCCCGTGTTCGAGCCGCTGGCCGATCCCGACTACTTCGCGCAGGTGCGAGTGGATGACCAGTTGGGGACCGTCGTGTGGCCCAACGGAGCCGACCTCGATCCCCTCGTGTTGCACGGGGACTTCGAGCCAGCCTCGCGCCTCGTCCACCACTGAGCGACGACACCGACAGCCTCGCGCGCCCGACCGTGACCGTGAGTTTGCGACGTCATGGCTGTCCCGGCTTCGTATCAGGGAGCGAGACCCGTGCCTCACGCTGCTGATCCCGCGCAGATTCGCCGTAGCGGTCCTTCCTGCGATGGGCCCGCCAGGACTCGAACCTGGGACCAACCGATTATGAGTCGGCGGCTCTAACCAACTGAGCTACGGGCCCGCGTCGCGCATGGCGCGAAGCATTTAGAAGCTACCAGCGTGGTGGCCACACGCGCCGGAGGGCGTCGGATGGTTTGATTCCTAAATCAACCAACGAGGGGAGCGGCAATGGCGCAGCGTGCAGCGATCGTAACGGGAGCATCGAGCGGGATTGGCTTGGCGATTGCGCGGATGCTCGCCGAAGAAGGCTATGGAATCACAATGGCCGCCCGGCGCCCGGAGAAGCTACAGGCGGCGGTCGACGGTCTTGCCACAGAGGGTTTCGATGTTCATGGCGTACCAGCCGCCCTCTCGGAGGAGAGCGAGATCCAGAAGGTGGTTGCAGCGCATCGTGAGCGCTATGAGCGGCTCGACGTGCTCGTCAACAATGCCGGGGTCGGTATCGGCGCTCCGGTTGGAGACATCCAAACCAAGCACCTCGACATGCAGCTGGGCGTCAACCTGCGCTCCATCGTCCTGTTCTACCGCGAGTGTCTCTCCATGCTCCAAGCAGCGGGCGCCGAGCACTCCAATGCACTGGTCGTGAACACCTCCTCTATCTCGGGCAAGCGCGCCGAGGCATGGCTTTCGGTTTACTCCGCCACCAAGCATGGTGTCGTCGGCTGGACCGAAGCAATGAACAAGGAACTCGGCTCCCAAGGCATCAAGTCCACCGCCCTATGTCCTGCGTTCGTCGATACTCCCATGACCGATTTTGCCAAGGGCCAGGTCAAAGCGGAGGAGATGATCCGTCCAGAGGACATCGCAGAGGCTGTGCGCTATCTGCTGCGGACCTCTCCCGCATGCGTTGTTCCTGAGATGATGTTCGTGCGTCCCGGAGACGCTCTCTAAAGGAAAGGACGCA
>JBAPMC010000301.1:0-1873 GCA_049278415.1 Solirubrobacteraceae bacterium | reverse complement strand
GGTCACCGGCGGCTCAACACGGCGCGCGACACCGGGGCGCGGTCTGTGGGCGGCAGGGTCGTTTGGCGTGCGAGCGATCACCAACGCGGCAGCGCTCGAGCTGCGCCCCCACGGCATCCAGGTCGCGCTGCTAATCGTCGATGCGGGCATTCAACCACTCGATGGGTCCACACGCGCCGGTGTCTCACCAGAAGCGCTGGCCAACCCGCGCAGGATCGCCGATGCCGCCCTCTTCCTCGCTAACCAGGACGCGCGCTCCGCCACACACGAGCTCCAGCTCACCCCACTCGCCGAGAACTGGACGCCGTGAATCCCGTAGGTGGCGCTTGCAGTGCCGAGGACACCCACCTTGTCGTCTACATGGACGGGCAGGACTCTGAGCCCCCGTTATGGCTCGGGAGATGAGTCACCCGCCTTGCCGATCTGGCTACGCTTGTCTGTCATATGACGTTTCACGCTGATGATTCTTTGCCAGTTCCGGCTCGGGTGCTTTCGAGTACTCAGCTTGCGCTGCTTGCCGAGCGCGGCGAGGAGCTTACGGCTGAGGTGGGCGAGAAGCTGTATGAGATCGGCGACGCGACCTACCCGTTCATCGCGATCCTCGAGGGTGAGGTGGCGGTGTTGGATGGCGCGGGGCATGAGATTGTGCGTCACGGCGCCTCAGGCTTTCTTGGCGAGGTCAATCTTCTCAGCGGCCAGTCGGTGTTCGTTACCGCGGTCGTCACGCAGCCGCTGCGCTACATCGCCCTTCCGCGTGAGGACTTGCGAGCGTTGCTGTTCGATGATCCTTCGCTCTCGGACCTGATCCTTGGCGCCTTGGTGGAGCGCCGCGAGCTCCTTCAGCGCCGCCAAGGCATCGGACCGGAGATCATCGGCGAGCGCGACTTGCCCGACACGCGCCGGTTGCTCGAGTTCGCGCGGGCCCAGCGACTTCCCCACACTTGGGTCGATCCCACCGAGACGACTGACGGTGCTGGTTCGGCAGTGGAGCCCTCTTTGTCCGCGATGCCGCTGGTGCGCCTGCCTGGTGGCGTTGAGCTTCTGAACCCGAGTAACGGGGAGCTCTCGCGGGCGCTCGGCATTGGCATGGAGCTCGCCCCGCGTGAGGAGGTCGATCTCCTGATCATCGGCGGCGGCCCCGCGGGACTCGGTGCAGCCGTGTATGGCGCTTCAGAGGGATTGGGCACGCTGATCGTGGAGAGCAAGAGTATCGGTGGTCAGGCTGGCACCTCGCGCAGGATCGAGAACTACCTGGGCTTCCCCGCCGGTATCAGCGGCAACGAACTGCTCAGCCGCGCCGCCACCCAGGCGCGCAAGTTCGGTGCCCGCCTAGCCTCGCCCTACCGTGCCCAGGAACTCCAGCCCGGGAGCGAGCGCCATCTCGTGAGGCTCGAGGACGGCAACGAGATCGCTGCCAGCGCGGTGCTCCTCACCACGGGCGCCGAATACCGGCGTCTGCCCGTGGCGGGGCTCGAGGAGTACGAGGGGGTGAGCGTGTTTTATGCCGCCGGTTCGCCGGAGGGTCAGCTCTGCACCGCTCAGCGTGTGGCGATCGTGGGCGGGGGCAACTCCGCCGCCCAGGCTGCCGTCTGGCTTGCGCGTGGGGGCGCGCTTGTCACGCTCCTTCACCGCCGCGGCGACCTACGGGAGACGATGTCGCAGTATCTGATCGACGAGCTCGACCGCTACGGGGTCGCCGTGCGCGATCGTTCTGAAATCGCCGGACTGCAAGGAGAGCACGGGCGATTGCACTCGGTCACGCTCGCCGACGGCGAGCAGTTGCCGTTCTCCTTCCTGTTTCTGTTCCTCGGTGCCACGCCTTGCACCGAGTGGCTTGGTGACGTGCTTGCGCGCGACGGCGACGGTTTCATCC
>JBAPMC010000300.1:0-1793 GCA_049278415.1 Solirubrobacteraceae bacterium | reverse complement strand
TAGGTGCGCTGCCCGCTGGGATTGCGCGGCGCGTCGAACGGCCGCGGGGCGGCCGTTCGTGGCGAACGATGTGAACGGTGCGCCTGATGACCTGGGTGCGAACCTCGGCTGCCTGCGGCTGGGCGTGCACGGCGGAGCCGGTGGTGGATGTTGTCGAGGGACGCAGCGCGAAGGCGGCGAGCGCGCCGGCCGCCAGCGCCGAAGCGAGCGCGGCGATCCTGGCGTTGGTCGGACGGCGAGGCATATGGGCTCCTTGGGACTGGCGGGCCTGGACGTGTCATACGCACTGTGCCTAGCACCCCTACAGGCAGTCCCCAAGAGCGGGTAAAGCTTTGGCAAAGAGAGCCGTCGGGCCCTGCTAGTCGTCGCGGCCCCCACCGTGGCGGCCACCGCCGCCACTGTCATCCCTTGAAGATCTCGATGAGCGAGAAGGCTGGGTGGGCGGAGCCGTGACGGCAGGAGCAGCGGGCGCGCTCTGCACCGGAGGCGAGGAGCTCGGCGTAGGTTCAGAGCTCGTGGGAGGCGCGGCGCTTACCGGCGGCGCAGAAGTCGTAGGAGAAGGTGCGCTCGACGGAGGCACGGTGATCGTGACCGTTTGAGTGCTCGTCGGCGTGATCGTCCCCCTGGTCGCGTCCGGCCGGGTCCCCGCGGGCTGGGCGGCGACCGGGGGTGCGAGACGCCTGCCAGCCGAGATCGGTTCGGAGGAGATGCCGATGTGCTGGCTGGTGAGCTGGCTGGTTGCCCGCGTGATGCCCGCGGTAAGCACGATCCCGAGCAGCGCAGCAAGCGCCCATAGAACGGACTGACGTCTCATTGCGCTCACGGTAGACGAGACATGGTTAACCGTTGGCAAAGCGCCGTCATCACGGGTGCTCGGGCAGCGTGAGCGTGGCGAGCGCGCCGCCGCCCTCGCGGTTGCGCAGCGTAACCTCGCCGTCCCACGCGCGCGCGAGCTCCCGCGCGATAGCCAGGCCCAGGCCACTTCCGGGCGAGCCGTTGTGGGCCGCGCTGCCGCGGTGGAAACGCTCGAAGATCAACTCCCCGTCCTGCGGCGTGAGACCAGGGCCGCGATCGCGAACCTCTATCCGGCCCGGTGTGCTCGCCAGCGTCACGCGCGATCCTCGCGGCGCGTAGCCAAGGGCGTTCTCGACGAGCACATCGAGTGCTCGATCGGCATCGCCCGCAGCGCACGACACCGCGCCACCATTCAGCTCCCCAGGCTCCAGTGTGATCTCACGCTCGGCAGCAGCGGCTCGCCAGCGCGTGAGCGCGCGCTGGATTGTGGCGTTCAGGTCCAGGCACTCTCCAGGCAACTCACGCTCACCGGCGCGGCTGAGTACAAGCAACTCCTCGACGATCTGCGCGAGACGGTCGACCTCGGCGCTACCCGCGTCCAACTCGCTCGCCGCGGCAGGGCTGACTCCGGCTGCGTGGGCCTCCTCGATCCGCAACCGCAGGCCCGTCAGCGGCGTGCGTAGCTGGTGAGAGGCGTCGGCGACAAACGCACGCTGGGATCCGAGCAGGCGCTCGATACGGTCGGCCATCTCATTGAAGGACGCTCCCAGAGAACGCTGCTCACGGCTACCCTCGATCGACGCGCGTGCGCTCAGATCCCCGCCGGCCACACGCCCGGCAACCCGCTCCAGGCGCCCCAGCGGGCGCGCGATCTGCCTCGCGAGCACAACTCCGACGGCGAGCCCGAGCGCGAGCACGATCGCCCCGATCAACGCCAACCCCAGCTCGACACGCCTGACGGCGGCGTGCACGGCGGCGACACTCTGAGTCACCCGCAC
>JBAPMC010000299.1:0-6889 GCA_049278415.1 Solirubrobacteraceae bacterium | reverse complement strand
CGAAAAACAACTCCCTCTCATTACGACCCGGTCCCTCTCCCAAGGGCCCTGCTGAAACCGGTTAGCGTCAGACCGCGGGGCCCGACCCAAACCCGACCTTATGTTTGCTGCGCCCCATATTGGGCGGACCGGCAACCCAGGAGGGTTACAGGACATGGCATGTTATACAGAAGGTGATGCTTGCTGTCAAGTCCTATTTAGGAACAAGGATGGTACATGCCGTCCACACCCGGGGGTGAGACGCTACGCGCCGCTCGCCTCGGGCAGTGCGCCCTCGCTCAGCCCGATGCGCCTGTGCAGGCGTCGCAGCGGCCGTGGAGCCCACCACGTGAGCTCACCCAGCCGTCCCATCAGCGCCGGCACGAGTAGCGCTCTGACAATCGTGGCGTCGATCGCGACCGCGAGCGGCACGCCCACGCCGAGCTGCTTGACGAAGAAGATGTGCGAGGTGGCGAACGCGCCGAGCGCGACACAGAACAGCAGTGCGGCGGCGGTTACCAGGCGCCCGGTGCGCTCCAGGCCGTAGGCGACCGCGTCGCGCGTGGGAAGGCCCGTGTCGTGGGCCTCCTTGATGCGCCCGAACAGGAATACGCCGTAGTCGGTTGAGAGCGCGAAGGCGATGATGAACAAGAGCACGAGGTTCGACTCCTCGAGGCCCCCGATCGGGGTGAAGCCGAACACGCTGTCGAGGTGGCCGTCTTGGAAGATCAGCACGAGCAGCCCGGCTGCCACGGCTACTGTGAGCAGGTTCATCAACAACGCGATCAGCGGCAAGATCAGCGAGCCAGTCATCAGGAAGAGGAAGCCGGCGGTGACCACGGCGAGGATCGCAAGTGCAAGTGGCAGGTGCGCGGCGATGGCGGCCTTCTGATCCACGAACCAGGCCGTGGCGCCACCCACGAGCAAGGCCGGCGCCGGGCCGATCGTGCGCAAGCTCTTGACCAGCGCCTGGTTTGCGGGCGCGGCCTCCACTCCCCTGGGCTCCAGTTCGATCTCCCACACACCGTGGCCGACGTAGCGTGGCGGAGCCTCGGTTGCCTGCGCGCCGGCTATCCGCCGCGTGCGGGCTGCGATGACGGCTATGGGAGCCGTGAGCACCACGGGAGCGGTGGCCCCGAATGAGGTGCGGGCATCCACCGCAGGCTTTGAGGCGCCGGGCTTTGCGGACGGCGGCCCTGGAGAATGCGCGACGATCGTGACCGTCTGTGACGCGTCGACGGTGAAGTCGCGCGTCAAGCTCTCGGCGACTTGGCGCGCTTCGGAGGACGCCGGCAGCACGTGTGCGTCGGCTGGAGTAAGCGCCATGCGCAGCGACGGCGCCGCTACCGCGAGCAATGCGACCGCCGTTACCAGCGCCACCAGCCCTGGCCGACGCATGACACCTCGCGCGAACCTGTACCAGCCGCCTTGCTCGCTGGCTTGGGCTGTGCGAGCGGCACTGCGTTGCAAGCGTGCCGGGGAGAGCGAGTTGATGCGCGGACCGAGCGCCACGAGCACGGCGGGGAGCACGAGCAGCGAGACTGCGCCTGCGGCAAGCGCCACGATCCCCCCACCCACACCCATCGAGTAGAGGAAGCGGATCGGGAAGACCAGCAGCGAGGCAAGCGCGCCGGCGACGGTGAGTGAGCTATAGAGCACTGTGCGCCCCGCCGTTTGCAGGGTGCGCAACAGCGCGGCATGGGTGTCGAGCCCGCCCGCAAGCTCCTCGCGGTAGCGGGAGAGCACGAACAGGCTGTAGTCGATGCCGAGACCGAGGCCCATGCCCGTGACGAGGTTCACCGCGAATACCGAGATGCCGGCGAACTGGTCGATCAACCGCAGCAGGATGAAGGTGAGCACGATCGCAAAGCCGCCCACCAGCAGCGGCAACGCGGCGGCGACGAGCCCGCGGAACACCCAGAAGGAGAGCAACAGCAAGATTGGGAAGGCGAGCATCTCCGCACGTTGCAGATCCGAGGCGGTTGTTTTGTTGACTTCCTCGAAGGCGATGTCGTTGCCGCCGAAGCGCACGCCGCTGCCTGCGAGCTGCGCTCGAACGTGCTCCACCGCGTGGATGGAGTCTTCCTGCTTGGCGAAGGCTGCAAGCACGAGCGTGTGGCGACCGTCGCGCGACACGAGCTCGGGGGAGTGTGTGGAGGAGTAGTCGATCGCGCGCTGGAAGCCCGGCTGGCGCGAGAGCAGCGCCAGCACGTGTGCGCTCTCACGTTGGCCGGCGAGGTTCGAGCGAGCGTCCCCGGCGCTCGGCACGAGCGCCGCCAAGCCGAATGTGGCGGTTTGCCCCGTGGCGTGTTCGATCGTCCTCAGAACCTGCTGGTTCTGCGCGGCGGGGTCCTGGAAGTCGGAGTTTTCGCTCTTGAAGATCGACACCACCGGCCCGCCAACAGCAGCGGCCACCAGGAACACGATGCCCGAGACGATCAGGATGCGACGCGAACGGCCCACTGCGAGCTTGGCGAGAAGCTCCATCAGCGCGGTTGCAAGGGGAGGATCGAATCCATTCCCATGATTTGTAGTGACTGCTAACTAACTTGTCAAGGAAACGGATCGATTTTTCTCGTGGAGGCGAGCGCGGCTACTCTCCCGCCTCGCGCCAAACCTCGACCGAGACGTCGTCAACGGGCAGCGGTATTGGAGGCTCGGGCTTTGAGGCCTTCACCCAGACGCCTTCCAGCTCGAAGTCGGCGAGCAGTCGATCGGCGATCGCGCTGCACAGGCGCTCGAGCGTCTTGTAGGAGCGCTGTTGGGCTACGAGCGCGACGAGCTGACAGACCTCGGCGTAGTCGACCGTGTCCTCGACCCGGTCGGTGACGGTGGCGTCGGTTTCGCCCACGTCCAGGCGCAGATCCAGCAGCAGGCGCTGGCCGATCTCACGCTCGGCCTCGCTCACTCCGTGGTGGGTGTAGAGCGAGAGACCGTTGATCTCGATGGTTACGGTCTCAAAGCCCTCTTCGTCCTCCTCGTCGTCCTCCCCGTAGCCGTGCTGCTCCTCGGCGTCGTCGGGAAGCTCGCGCTCGTCGCCTTGCGCTCGCTCCTCGTCGCTCAGCTCGTCGTGGGGGTCGCCGTCCATTTGCCGCTCAAGGTAGCAGCCGCCACCGCCAGCGCAGCCGCCACCGCAGCGACGTCGTGTATGCGGAACACGCTTGCGCCCCGCTCGAGCGCGATCACGTTCGTTGCAATAGTCCCCGAGAGACGCTCCTCAGGCGCCATCGGCTCTGAGCCACCCTGCGCCGCCACGGCTATGCGTCCGAGGAAGCTCTTGCGCGAAGTGCCGATCACGATCGGCCTGCCCAGCTCCAGCAGCTCGTGGAGCCGACGCAGCAACTCGAGATTGTGGGCGACTGTCTTGCCGAAGCCGATGCCTGGATCGAGCAGGATGCGCTGCTCGGCGACGCCCTCCGCCACGGCGAACGCCAGGCGCTGCTCGAGGAACGCCTTCACGTCGTCCACCACGTCGCCATAGCGCGGATCTCGCTGCATGGTGCGTGGCTCGCCGAGCATGTGCATCAGGCAGCACTCAGCGCCGCTGTCTGCCACGACGCCCGCCATGTCGGGGTCGGCGCGCAGCGCGCTCACGTCATTGACAAGGCTCGCGCCGGCTTTGAGCGCGGCGCTTGCCACCGCTGCCTTGGACGTGTCCACCGAGATCTGTGGGCCGAGGGACATAGACCTCGTGGCGTTTGAAAGCCCTTCGATCACCGGCACGACGCGGCGTGACTCCTCCCGCGCGTCGACAGGCTCAGCTCCGGGGCGTGTGGACTCCCCGCCGACGTCGAGGATGCTCGCCCCCTGCTCGACAAGCTCAAGCCCATGCCTGATTGCTGCATCAGAGTCGAGGAACAGCCCGCCATCTGAGAACGAGTCGGGCGTGACGTTCACGATCCCCATCAGACGGTAGGCGGCCACGGACACCAGCCTATGCTCTCGGCCTCGGAGTAGTGCCGAGCGTACCTGTGTGCGCTCGTACCCTGTGTGCGCTAGGTGATGGAGGGCCGCTCGGGGTCTCCCCCGACCATATCGGCTGTGCCGCCGGCGAGTCCCGGGCGAGGCAGCGGACGCGGAGCCTCACGACCGGGCCGATCTGCAGAGGCCGATGGCGCCGGCAGCTCGGGCGCGGGTGGCTCCTCAGCGCCGAAGACTTCGAGCTCATCCTTGCCGTCGAGCAGCGCTAGGAACTCCTCCTTCTCGATCGTCTCGCGCTTGACGAGGATCTCGGAGATCTTCGTTAGCTCCCCTTGGCGTTCGGTGAGGATGCCCTTGGCGCGTTGATGGGCTGACTCGACGATGCGGCGCACCTCGTCGTCGATCTCGCGGGCGATCTCATCCGAGTAGTCGGGCTCTGAGGAGAACTCCCGGCCGAGGAACGGCTGGCCGTGCTCGTGGCCGAAGACACGCGGCCCAAGCTTCTCGCTCATGCCGAAGCGCATCACCATCTGCTTGGCGGTGGCCGTTACCTTCTCGAGGTCGTTCGAGGCGCCGGTTGTGATCTCATCGAAGACGATCTCCTCGGCGGCGCGTCCCCCGAGCGTCATGGCCATCGTGTCGTTGAGCTCTGCTCTGGTTGTCAGGAAGCGATCCTCCTGGGGCATCGAGATTGTGTAGCCAAGCGCCTGCCCGCGTGAGATGACCGAGACCTTGTGCACGGGGTCTGAGTGCTCGAGGAAGTGTCCGACGATGGCGTGGCCCATCTCGTGGTAAGCGGTGATTAGGCGCTCCTTCTCACTCATCACGCGCGTCTTCTTCTCGGGGCCGGCGATCACGCGCATGATCCCCTCCTCGAGCTCTTCCTGGCCGATTTCGCGCTTGCCGATGCGGGCGGAGAGCAGCGCGGCCTCGTTGATCAGGTTGGAGAGATCGGCGCCGGTGAAGCCAGGGGTTTGACCGGCGAGCGCGTCGATGTCGATCACCTTGGCAAGCGGCTTGCCGCGCGTGTGCACCTCGAGGATCTTCGCGCGACCCTTGCGATCGGGGCGGTCGACCGCGATCTGGCGGTCGAAGCGACCGGGGCGCAGCAGTGCGGGATCAAGGATGTCGGGCCGATTGGTGGCGGCGATCATGATGATGTTGTCCTTCGCCTCAAAGCCGTCCATCTCGACGAGCAGCTGGTTGAGCGTTTGCTCGCGCTCGTCATGGCCGCCGCCGAGACCGGCGCCACGGTGACGCCCGACGGCGTCGATCTCGTCCATGAAGATGATGCAGGGGCTGTTCTGCTTGGCCTGCTCGAACAGGTCGCGAACGCGCGAAGCGCCCACCCCGACGAACATCTCAACGAAGTCTGAGCCCGAGATCGAGAAGAACGGCACGCCCGCCTCGCCTGCGACGGCGCGCGCGAGCAGCGTCTTTCCCGTCCCCGGAGGACCGTACAGCAGCACGCCGGTGGGTATTCGGGCCCCAAGCGCCTGGAACTTCTTCGGGTTCTCGAGGAATTCCTTGATCTCGTGCAACTCCTCAACGGCCTCGTCGACCCCGGCGACGTCGCGGAACGTGATCTTTGGAGAGTCTGCGGACATGCGCTTGGCGCGCGACTTGCCGAAGGACATCACGCGCGAGCCGCCACCCTGAACCTGGTTGATCAAGAAGAACCAGAAGCCGAGGATCAGCACAAGCGGCAACGCGAAGGTCAAAAGAGACGGCCAGATGCTCGTCTTGCTCGATTCGACGTTGAACTTGACGCCCGACTTCTTCAGTTCTTCAGTGAGCTGTGGAGCGGACTGCGGGAAGACGCCGACTTCATATTTTTCTTTGTTCTTCAGCGTGACCGAGACGGAGTTGTCTTTTGTCTTGAGGTCCGCCGAGGTGACGAGACGGTTTGGGATGTCGCTGCTGACAAGCGTCTGGTAGGTGTGTTCCGGTCCCTTGGGCGAGGAGGACACAACCAGCTTCGAGAGGAAGAAGGCGAGCACGACCACGATCAGAATTGGGAATGCGGCGCTCTTGAAGAATCGGCTCATGGCTTGATCCTGGGTGTGCGGACACCTGCTGAAGTCGTGGCCACCAGTCCCCCAGCGTACCATGAGAAGCCGGAATTACCGGCCGTTTGGAGCCGATGGGCGCCGCTATGCGAGGCGCCCGTCGATGAGGGATGAGCTGTTCGTTCTTGGGTCAAGCTAACGCTCCAGCACTGCAACGAACGGGAGATTGCGATGGCGCTCGGCGTAATCCAGCCCATAGCCGATCACAAAGCGGTCGGGTATCTCAAAGCCCACATAACGTGTTGGCAGGTCCACCTTGCGACGATCGGGCTTGGTGAGCAGCGCACATACCTCGAGCGTTGCGGGGTTGCGCGAGCCGAGATTGCGCAACAGGTATTGCAGGGTGAGACCGGAGTCGACGATGTCCTCGACGATCAACACGTCGCGGCCCTCGATGGCGACGTCGAGATCCTTCAGGATGCGCACCACCCCCGATGAGTCGGTGGCGGATCCATAGGAGGCAACCGCCATGAAGTCGACCTCGACCGGGATGTCGATGAAGCGCATCAAATCCGAGAGGAAGAAGACGGCGCCCTTGAGCACCCCCACGAGCAGCAGCGGACGCCCTGCATAGTCGAGCGAGATGGCTTCGCCGAGCTCACGCACGCGCCGCTTGAGGTCCTCGGCGGCAACGAGCACCTCTCCCACCTCGGAGGTCTCCCCGACGGCGGCAGAGGCGACGCGCTCTGGTAGGGGCGCCACGTGAGGCAGTCTATTGACCGCCGTGCTGCAGCCGCGCCTGGATCTTCATCATGCGCAACTCACCATGCTCGATCACGGCGCCGGCAAGCCCGCCCACGTGCAACTCGGACCTGCCTCCGCGAGCCCCCAGCGCGAGGATCTCAGCAACGCGCTCGCCCGCCTGCGGCACAAAGGCGTCGGCGGCGTTCTCGGCGAGGCGGATCACGATGAGTCGCTGC
>JBAPMC010000298.1:0-3199 GCA_049278415.1 Solirubrobacteraceae bacterium | reverse complement strand
GTGCCGACGTGGTCGAGCAGCAGCATCGGGGGCGCGCCCGGAAAGCGATGCCCCACCAGTCCGTTGGTGGTGCGGTAGACGACCGTGTGCCCTTGCATCGCCCGACCCAACAGACCCCAGTTGCGCTCCACCCAGTTGAGATAGTCGATTGCCATCGTCAGGCACTTTACAGCCCTGGCAGGGAGTGCTACGCGGCGAGAGTCCGGCACGAGTCCATGCGGCGGGCTTGCGTGCCCTGGCCTTTGGCATGACAAGCGTAAGCGCGTAGAATTGCCACGGGATGTCACGGACGGCCACTCAGATCGATGGGCGCTCGGCGGAGAGCGGATCCGACCCGCTCACGGCGCCAGCTGAAGCCGTTCCGCGTCGCAACGGCGACATTGTGACGCTCGGCGATTGTGCCCGAGCGTTCTGGCGCCAGCCCTCGCCTCCGTACCTGTTTGGGGCGGTGATATTGGCGCTGATCCTGCGACTTGTGCAGGGCTCGTGGAGCTGGCGCGACCTTGTAATGGTTGCTGGGCTGATCGCAGTGACGCCATTCGTGGAGTGGGCGATTCACGTTTACTTGCTGCACGCGCCGCCGTTCAAGCTCCTCGGCCGACGGGTGGAGATGTTGACCGCACGCGAGCACCGCGCTCACCATGAAGCGCCAGGGGTGCTCGATGGGGTGCTGCTCCCTGTCTATGGAGTGCTCATTTTCCTACCGCTGATCGCGCTCGCCGATTGGGCGATGTCGTTTCCGATCGCGCTCGTGCTCGGCGGTCCGCGCCTGGCTTATGCGACGACCGGGGTTGTGGCGAGCTTTGCGATTCTCGCCGCATACGAGTGGAGCCATTTCCTGATTCACACGCCCTACCGTCCAAAGCGACGTTATTTCAAGGGAATCTGGCGCAACCATCGCCTGCACCACTTCAAGAATGAGCGTTTCTGGTTCGGCGTTACCTCGACGGTGGGTGATCGTGTGATTGGGACACTGCCCGATCAGCGAAGCGTGCCCCGCTCTCCTACTGCGCGCTCACTGCACAGCGAAAGCTGAGAGCGCCGACCCTGCAGGCGCTCTGGCTGTGCGCTTTGCCGCGGCCGCAGGCGGGCGCTCTAGGCACGGTGTTGCTGGAGCAGCGCGGTGGCGGCGCTCGCAGGGTCAAGGCGACGCTCGACTACCTCATCGAGCAGTCGCTTGAAGTCGGCGTCCTCGCGCAGCTCCTCCTCCAGGCGCCGGCGCATGCGGGCGCTGGCGATGGCAAGCACCTCGTTGCGCAGGTTACGCCCGCGGCGCTCCTGCAGGGTGCCCTCTCCCAGGATGTGCGCACGGTGCTCGTCGAGGCGCTCGATCAGCTCGCTGACGCCCCTACCGTGGGCGGCCTCTGTCTTGACTATTGGCACACGCCAGCTACCGCGCTCTGAGTCCCCACTGACGTTGGCAAGCGAGAGCACCCCACGGATCTCGCGCACCATCGTGTCGGTGAGCGGATGGTCGGCCTTGTTGATGACGATGATGTCTGGGATCTCCATGACCCCCGCCTTCAAAGCCTGGATGGAGTCGCCTGAGCCGGGCATCAGGACAAGCACGATCGTGTCGGCGTGGTCGATGATGTCGATCTCCGCCTGACCCACGCCGACTGTCTCGACGAACACGTCCTCGCGCCCGGCCGCGTCGAGCAAGAGCGCGGCCTGTAGAGCCGCCTCTGAGAGCCCGCCAAGCGCGCCGCGGTTGGCCATCGAGCGAATGAACACGCCTTGATCGAGGAAGTGCTCGGTGAGGCGGATGCGATCACCGAGCAGCGCGCCTTGTGTGAAAGGCGAGGAAGGGTCGATCGAGAGCACACCGACGCTGCGTCCTGTCTCGCGACGCGCCTTCGTGAGAGCGCCGATCAGCGTGGACTTGCCGACGCCAGGTGGTCCCGTGAAGCCGTAGACAGCTGCTTTGCCGGTATGCGGGTAGACCTCGCGCACGAGCTCCCAGCCCTCGGGACGGTCGTCCTCGACAAGCGTGATGGCGCGTGCAAGCGCACGACGGTCGCCGCTGAGCAGTCGCTGGGCAAGCGTGGGTGGCACGCGCGAAGTATCTCGGAAAATCGCCTCAACCCGCCTGCCACCCCAGCGTCCTCGCCGCGGCGTGGATCTCTAGGATGCGCGCTCGTGAGACAGTCCAGAGAAGCGCTGCGCACATGGCGATGGATGCGCGAGCACAACATGGTCAACCGTCATTTCGTGTTGCTCGGCGCGCGCTGGCTGTGGCTGAAGCTGCGCTATGGGAAGCGTTTGCAGACCGATGGCATGTGCTTCATCTGTCCGGGCGTGAAGTTCGAGATCGGCAGGGAGGCCATCCTGCGCATGGGCCGCTGGTCATGGATCGGGCACGACTCGAAGATCCGCGTGCACGAGGGCGAAGTGTCGATTGGCTCAAAGACGGTGATGGGCCAGGAGTGCACGATCTCCGCCTATCAGCACGTGTCGATCGGCCGCGAGTGCATCATTGCCGACAGGGTGATGTTGATCGACTTCGACCATGGCGTGGTTGAGGTGGAGCGCCCGATCCGCTTACAAGGGATCTACAAGCGCGACGTGAGAGTCGGGAGCAATGTTTGGATGGGTTATGGGTCGTGCATCCTGAGGGGAGTGAGCGTTGGGCACAACAGCATCGTGGGCACAAGCGCCGTGGTCACCAAGGACGTCCCTGAGAATGCGGTTGTGGGAGGGGTGCCGGCGAAGGTGCTGAGGATGCGCGAGGCGCCGAAGGATCTGCGCTGGGAGTGAGATCGCGAACTTGGCCAAGTTGGTCAAGTTCGCTATCCTGGCCGCGTGTCCAGTTACAGCATCGGCGAAGCCAAGACCCAGCTTTCAAGGTTGGTCCACCAAGCCGAAGAGGGCGAGGAGGTCGTCGTGCGTCGCGGCCAGAAGCCGGTGGCGCGCATCGTCGCGATCACCGAGAATGAGCCGGTCGTCAGGCGAAAGCCGGGAGCGATGCGCGGCCGCATCAAAATGCGCGAGGACTTCAACGAGTGGCCGCCTGACATTGCGCGTGCGCTCGGCATCATCGACTGAAGTGCGTCTACTGCTCGATGCCCACGCCTTGATCTGGTGGCTGGACGACGACCCGCGACTCTCGACGTCCGCCTGTGAGGCAGTCGAAACGGCCGAAAACTCCCTCGTTGGAGCGGGAACCCTCGTCGAGATCGCGATCAAGTACTCGTTGGGG
>JBAPMC010000297.1:0-2210 GCA_049278415.1 Solirubrobacteraceae bacterium | reverse complement strand
ATTGTAGACTTCGGCTTTCGCGATGTTTTCGCCGAGCGTCTTGCCGGTGACGGTCATGACGTCGAGATGCAGGTGCGGCTTGATCCGGCTCATCAGGCCCGGCAATCCGCCGGCATAGAAAAAATCCTCCATCAGATATTTGTCACCGCTGGGCCGGACGTTGGCGATCACCGGCACTTTGCGGCTGGCCATTTCGAAATCATCAAGGCCGATGTCTTGTCCGGCGCGGCGCGCCTGCGCGATCAAATGAATAATGGCGTTGGTCGAGCAGCCCATCGCCATCGCCACCGTGATGGCGTTCTCGAAGGCTTGTCGGGTCTGGATCTTTTTCGGCGTGAGATCTTCCCACACCATCTCGACGATGCGGCGGCCGGTTTCGGAAGCCATCCGGATGTGGCCGGCATCCGCCGCCGGAATCGACGACGCACCCGGCAAGGTCATGCCGATCGATTCGGCGATCGCGGTCATGGTCGAGGCGGTGCCCATGGTCATGCAGGTGCCGTAGCTGCGGGCGATGCCGGCTTCGACATCAACCCAGTCCTTGTCGGAGATTTTTCCGGCGCGGCGTTCGTCCCAGTATTTCCAGGCGTCGGAGCCGGAGCCCAGCACCTTGCCTTTCCAGTTGCCGCGCAGCATCGGCCCGGCCGGGAGATAAATCGCCGGATAGCTGGCGCTGGTGGCGCCGAGCAACAGCCCCGGCGTGGTCTTGTCGCAGCCGCCCATCAGCACCACGCCGTCGACCGGATGCCCGCGCAACAGCTCCTCGGCGTCCATCGCCAGGAGGTTGCGGTAGAGCATGGTAGTCGGCTTCAGAAACGATTCCGACAGCGACAGCGCCGGTAATTCCAGCGGAAAGCCGCCGGCCTGCAGGATGCCGCGCTTGACGTCATCAACGCGGCTCTTGAAATGCATATGGCAGGGTTGCGCGTCCGACCAGGTGTTGAGGATCGCGATCACCGGCCTGCCCGCCCATTCCTCCGGCGCGTAGCCCATCTGCATCGCCCGGGATCGATGGCCGAATGCCCTGAGATCGTCGGGGGCAAACCAGCGTGCGCTGCGCAATTGGTCTGGGCTCTTCTTGGTCGTCATGTGGCACCTGTTTGATAAGCTTGAGCCTGAAGGCGCGGGAGAAACTCAGGACTGCAGGCCCCATTTCAAAACCGTGTTGCGCTCGATGGTCCGGAAGATCAGGTTCTCGACAATCAGCCCGATCACGATGACCGTCAACAGGCCGGCGAATACCGCCGGAATGTCCAGGAGATTGCGGTTCTCGAAGATGAACCAGCCGAGCCCACCCTGCCCCGAGGAGACGCCGAACACCAGTTCCGCCGCGATCAGCGTGCGCCACGCAAAAGCCCAGCCGATTTTCAAGCCGGTCAGGATCGAGCCGAACGCGGCCGGAATCAGGATGCGGGCGACGTAGGGAAAGCCGCGCAGGCCGTAATTGCGGCCGACCATGCGCAACGTGTTCGACACGCTCTTGAAGCCGGAATGGGTGTTGAGCGCCACCGCCCACAGCACCGAATGCACGATGACGAACACGATGCTGAAGGCGCCGAGGCCAAACCACAACAGCGCCAGCGGCAACAGCGCGATCGCCGGCAGCGGGTTGAACATCGCCGTCATGGTTTCGAGAAAATCAGTGCCGATCCGGTTGCTGATCGCGAGAATGGTGAACACGGCGGCGAGCACGATGCCGGCGCCGTAGCCCATGAACAGCACCTTCAGCGACGCCCACGCCCGCAGCGGAATGGTACCGTCCTTGATCTTGTCGAACATGGTCACGACAGTGTCGTGAAAGGTCGGGAACAGCAGCGGATTGTCGAGCAACGTGCCGTAGGCCTCCCACACCAGCGCCAGCAACACGATGATCAGCCCTTTGCGCACAAAACCGTCATTCCACAACAGCTCAAGCACGGTTAGCTTGCGTTCGACCTCGGCGGGATTGCCCGCAGCGGCTGCGGCGTCGCTGCGCAACAGAATGGTCGCCTCGCCCATCGATCTGATCCTTTAATGAGAGGTTTCCGGCTCGGCGAACAGCAGTTCGTGGATCTGCTTCTCGAGTTTTCCCGCGCCGCCGTCTTCCGCCGATACCCGGTCCACATCGATGATTTCCGCCTTCACCCTTCCGGGATGCGGCGACAGCAATAGGATGCGGTTACCGATCTTGATCGCCTCGGCAATCGAATGCGTCACAAACAGAACGGTGA
>JBAPMC010000296.1:0-5737 GCA_049278415.1 Solirubrobacteraceae bacterium | reverse complement strand
TCCTGCATACCATGCGGTTTGCCGATGAGCTCGTGCCAGAGGGAGAGCTTGAGACGGTCGCGCCCCAAAAGGATCCCAGCAAGCTCGAAGTGGACACGGCACAGCTCTTGGTCGACCAGCTCGACTCGACCTTCGAGCCGGAGGCCTATAGCGATACCTATCGCGAGTCCCTACTGCAGTTGATCGAGCGAAAGGCGCGCGGGGAGGCGATCGAGGCGCCTGAGAGCCAGCAAGCAACAGGTGCGGGCGATCTCTTGAGCGCGCTTCGGGCAAGCCTCGAAGAGCAGGGAGCCAAGCGCCGGCGCCCAGGAGTCAGTGAGGCGCATCCGTCGGCGCTAACTGGGGCCAAGCACGCTCGCAGGCGAGGTGGTCACTGATGGCGCACTCACTGTGGTCGGGGTCGCTGAGCTTCGGCTTGGTGAACGTGCCGGTGGTGCTGTATAGCGCGGTGCGCGATCGTGGTGTGCACTTCAACCAGTTGCACGAGCCCGATGGCTCGCCGATTGAAACCCGTCGTGTTTGTGCGCACGAGGGAAGCGAGGTGCCGTGGAATGAGATCGCCAAGGGCTACGAGCTCGAGGATGGGCGCTGGGTGCTGCTCAGCGACGAGGATCTCGACTCCGCGGCGCCCAGGAAGAGCCATACGATTGACATCGAGCAGTTCGTGGAGGAGCGGGAGATCGACCCGATCTATCTCGATCGTCCCTACTTGCTGGTGCCCGAGAACGAGAGTGCGGCTCGTGCCTATGCTCTGCTGAGTGAAGCCATGCGCCGCTCCGGCAAGGTGGCGCTGGGACGCTTCGTGCTGCGTGCCAAGGAGCATCTGGTGAGTATCCGACCGCGCGCAGATTTGCTGACGTTGACAACTATGCGCTTTCACGATGAAGTACGCGCGAGCGCTGAGATCGCTGAGGAGATCGACGCGGCTGCCGTGCCAACTCATGAGCAGATCGAGAACGCCATGGCGATCATCGAGGAGCTAGAGATACCGTTTGATCCCACGCGCTACCGAGACGAGCATCGTGCTCACCTGGAGCGGATTATCAAGCGCAAGCAGAAGGGCCAGAAGATCTCTGTGCCTGTAGCGCGACCGGCAAAGCCAACTCCAACAGCACCCGATCTGATGGGTGCGCTCGAGCAGAGCCTTGCACGAATCCGTGGGGAGACGGATGGCAAGAAGAAGAAGGCGAAGAAGGCAAGTGCGAGCGCAGGAGATACAGATCGAAGCGCCTCGAGCACTCGCAGCTCTTGAGACAGCGTCATTTGGTGCGCGCTCTGAGCAGGACTAACGTGCTCTAACTGCTTGCCGCTGTTTCGAGAAGACTCGCAACTAGTGCGACGAAGTCGCCGTAGAGGCGCGTGTTGACCTCGCCAGGCTGATTGAGCGCCTCGACAGCCAAGCCGATGCCCAGCGCACGTAGGATCAACGCGAGGTCAGCAGCCGGAAGTGGCAGGGGCGACCTCGTCTGCGCTTCGCGATCGCCGATGCGACGCTCGATCTCCAATCGCAACGCCGCCATGCGCTGCCCCAGTTGCGCGCCTAGCTGTGGGTTGCGTGCAGCATGGATCATGAACTCCAGGTGCAGCAGGAACGTGGCGCGATCCTCGGTAAAGCGCTGCATCCACTGGTCTGCGGCAGCGCGAGCGCGCTCTGCGAAGGACCCCTCGATCTGCGTTGCTCGGGCGACCTCATCGACGCGCTGCGTCATGTAATCCTCGAAAACCGCCAGGAATAGCTCCTCCTTACCCGCGAAGTTCGAGTACACCGCGCCGTGAGAGTAGCCGGCTTCCTCGGCGATCTCCTCGATCGTGGCCGCTTGAAAGCCCTGGCGCGCAAACACGTTTGCGGCTGCCTGGATGAGCTGCTCGCGAGTTTGAGCCTGCTTTTGAGATCGAGTTAGGCGCGCACCGGGCATGTCTGGATGATGACAGCAACTCAGATTGTGCTTATAATCTGAAGAGGAAGCCATCTATCTGGCCTTCGAAACCGTCGGCACTGCTCCCGCGCCGCGCTTCGACGGCGGGCCAGCTCGAGTCAAAGCTGAGCTAGGAAAGGACCCGGACGATGAAGGACATTGAGCGCTTGCTAGCCGAGCAGTCCCACTATTACCGCGAGCGAGCAGGCGAGTACGACGACTGGTGGCTGCGCGAGAGGCGTTATGACCACGGCCCCGACATCAATGCGCAGTGGTTTGCCGACGTAGCAGAGCTACAGGCCGCTCTCGATCGGTTCGAGCCCACCGGTGAGGTGATCGAGCTGGCATGTGGAACCGGCCTGTGGACACAACGCCTGGCTGCTCACGCCAACGGTGTGACCGCTGTCGACGGCTCTCCGGAGATGCTCGAGCTTTGTGCTGCCCGCATGGATGGTATGGGCGTCAGACATGTTCAGGCAGATCTGTTCGCCTGGGAGCCTGAGAAGGCTTATGACGTGTGCTTCTTCAGCTTCTGGCTCTCACACGTGCCGGAGGAGCGCTTCGAGGTGTTCTGGGAGAAAGTAAAGCGCGCCCTTGGGCCCGGTGGGCGAGTGTTCTTCATCGACAGCTCTCGCAATGACTTGGCTTCTGCTGTTGACCACAAGCTCTCAGAGCCGGATGATCCGACGATGCTGCGGCGACTCGCCGACGGAAGTGAGTACCGCATCGTCAAGCGCTTCTATGAGCCCGAGCATTTGCAGCAGCGCCTCACCGATCTCGGCTGGAAGATGGAGGTTCACTCGACGTCAGCCTTCTTCATCTACGGTCACGGGTGCGTCGCTGAGGTGTGACAGTCAGCTAGTGGCGCTCGGTGTCGAACATCGTCAAGGCGTGTGCGCCTGCGGGGTGAGCCCGCAATTCGTGCACAACTTCAGCCGCATAGGCTGGGAGCTCGTCAGGCTGGGGCAGCGTGACTCCATAGGCGGCTGGCATGAGCACCGGTGCGGCCAGTGCTGAGAAGGTCAAGTCGGCGGCAGTGAACTCATCGCCACAGAGGTAGCGCCGACCATCGGCCAGGCGCTCGCCAACTTCATCAAACACAGCTCGCACCTCTCGCTCAGACTGGACGGCGGTGGAAGGCGTGACATCGAGAACCCTCGCCACGATCGCAATCAGTACCGGGTAGCCGAGTCGCAATGTCGCTCGCTCCCATGTCGGGATGCCAGTGCAGCCATAGCTGATGGCGAGATCGCGACGCCGGCGCAGCTGCTGGTAGAGCCAACATCGTGAGTGCGGGCCGAGGCGTGTGTTGAAGTCGTCCTCGATCCGTCTCACCTCTGTGGCTCGCACAGGGTCATTCGGATAGAGGGCGCGGCCCGGACGGGATTGACCGTCGGCCCAGGAAAGGATGTCGGCCGAGTCGGCCAGTACGCCATCTGCGCACACGAGTACCGGTGCAGTCAGGCCACCGCCGGCGCGTCGTGTCGCGATGCGGTGGAGCGCTTGAACATGGGCGCTCTCCCTATAGGTCACATCGGTACGGTCAAGCGCCCATCGCGCCTTCTCGCAGTAATGGCTGATAGGGATGGTCACGAGTACGTTGTCTGTCCCCATCTCGCGCATGACCGCATTCAGCCTATCCCAATGGGGGTTCGGCGCAAAGCCAATCGACACCCTGTTCCTATTGCGCTGAGAGTGAGCATTCGCTGGTTGCGCTCGTCACCATGACATGATCATCGGCTCATCATGAAGAGCTTCAAGAGCTGGGATCAGACGGAGATCGCCTACCAAGAGTGGGGTGAGCAAACACTCTCGCCACCGGTGGTGCTCCACCACGGTTTCGTTGTTGACGCGAACTCCAACTGGGTCGCCACCGGCGTGGTCAACGCGCTGGTGGGTGCAGGACACAGGGTGATCGCTCCCGACGCCAGGGGCCATGGCTACTCTGAGAAGCCGCATGACCCGGCCCGCTATGGCGAGCATCGAATGGCACGCGATCTCGCAGCTTTGCTCGAGGTATCCGGCGAGTCGCAGATCGATCTAGTCGGCTACTCGATGGGAGCGATCGTCTCCTTGATCTTTGCAAGCGAGGATCAACGGGTGCGACGGCTTGTAGTAGGCGGCGTCGGCTCGGGAGTGATCGAGTGCGGTGGTGTAGATAGGCGAGCGGTCCCCAACGACGCGATCATCGATGCCTTGAGCGTTGATGATCCCGCGACGATCGCAATGGCCGAGGCCGCGAGATTCAGGATGCTGGCCGATGGTCTTGGCGCGGATCGCAAGGCATTGGCTGCCCAGGCTAAGGCGGTCTATAGGGGCGATATCGCCCTGGATCAGATCTCGGCGCAGACGCTCGTCCTTGCAGGAGATACTGATCCGCTTGCAATCAGACCCGAGGCCCTCAGCCAGGCGATACCGGATGCGACGCTGCGAATCCTCTCGGGCGATCACATCGGAGCCATCGCCGATCCTCGCTTCGCACAGTCCATCGTCGACTTTCTTGCCTCAGACACTGAATGAGCGTCTGGGAGGCTCTCGCGATAGCCCTCGCCGGGCTCGCGGCGGGCACCATCAACACGGTGGTGGGCAGCGGAACTCTAATCACCTTTCCGGTGCTCTTGGCCTTCGGATACGCGCCTGTGACCGCGAACGTCTCGAACACGATTGGCCTGGTTCCGGGCTCGATCTCGGGGGCCCTCGGCTATCGGCGCGAGCTTGTGGGCCAGCGCGAGCGCGCGCTGCGATTGGGCACAGCGTCAGTGCTCGGCGGCATCACTGGGGCGGCGCTGCTGCTGATGCTGCCGGCATCCGCATTCGAGGCGATTGTGCCTGTTTTCATTGCAATTGCCCTTGCTTTGATAGTCCTGCAGCCGCGCCTGAATCGGATGCTCGCCAAGCATGTTGGGGATTTGGGACGCAGAGGTCAAGCGCTCACGCTGCTGGCGATCTATGCCACCGGCGTCTACGGTGGCTACTTTGGCGCCGCTCAGGGAATTCTGCTGTTGGGAATACTCGGCCTGGCGTTGGTGCAGGATCTGCATCGCACCAACGCGCTGAAGAACGTTCTTGCGGGACTGGTTAACGGTGTGGCTGGGGTGTTCTTCATAGTCGCAGCGCACGTCGAGTGGGCGCCGGCGGCGATCATCGCGGTCAGCTCGATTGTCGGGGCCCAGATCGGGGCCCGCTACGGGCGACGGTTGCCTCCTACAGCGTTGCGGGCTTTGATCATCGTGGTTGGTGTTACGGCGATTGTGCGCCTGCTTGCAGGGTGAGCCTCAAGGTTTCGATCCTTGTTAGTTCTTTGCCACAACTATGACTAGCACGAGCAGGCCGAGCAGAACGCCCACTATGGCCAACGCCGTGATGAAACCCTCCTCAGGTGGGGCGAACTCGCCGCGGGAGATCGCCCGCTCGACGCGCCTGTGCCGCACGAAGGCGTAGCCAATGAAAACCACGCCAACTCCCGCGAAGCCGATACCCGCGATCGTGTAAGGCCACTGAGCACCGGGAGTCAGTGCCGGAACAAGCTTTCCAGCGCCAAGGCTCACAGCCAGAGCGGCCAGACCTGTTCGCCACCAGGCCAAATAAGTACGCTCGTTGGCTAGACGAGTTCGTCGTGTGGCGTCGCCGGCCTCATCAAAGCCCCCGCTCTCAGGCGCACCCGACTGCTGGGACTCCGAGCTCATTGGCTGCATAGAAGCAGACTCCCGGACAAACGGTCCTGCTGTTGGAGCCCTTGTTATCTCTCCGGCGCTCCCTCCGTGCGACGATGTGCTCCCGTTTCGTAGCTAAGCCTTTAGAGCTTGCCAGCGGCGTTTTCT